>CAZEWQ010000081.1:0-1667 GCA_964516255.1 uncultured Candidatus Saccharibacteria bacterium | reverse complement strand
TTATTCATCAGTCTTACACTCCTTTTCCCGACATTTTTTACATCTGGTTTTAATCCATCCCTCATCATTTCTGCTAATATTTTCCATTGATCCGCAATCTTCACAGATAGCATAACTAAAACTTTCAACAAAATAGTTCCCTTCATCCGACTTTATTATACGTTTTTAGTCTCGCGCGGGCAAAGTAAGGGTTGTGGTTCAAAAATATATACCTAAAATTGCGCTGCTGCTACTGGTCGCTTAATCCATTACCATTGTACGTTGCCACCAACGGCAACTTTGGTCAACGTGGCATTCGGGTCGTCAAGATTGATTACATAAATGTCTTGATCATAAACGGATCCATTTACGTAAACTTCAAAAAGGGCCCAGTTTTTTAATTTATCGTGCTCAACGTAGGTGATGCTGGGATTTTCTTTTTGCTCATCTTCCGAAAGGTTGCTCGCAATCTCAGCTTTAATTCGTTTCTCGTCGGCACGGGGATCAGAAATTTCCGTTAACTTTGTACCGTCAGGCTTGATACTCCAATAAGTTTCCTTGGCGCTGCCGGGATCGACCCAATCGTTGGCATCCCCAACTTTTTTTTGAGAAAACTCGATATTCCCGTCTTTTACGCCCGCCAGTGCATAATCGGTGGTCGCGTCAGCTTTTTTTAGCACGGTTTTTTTGCCGTCAGGGAGTTTAATTACCGCCAAACCCATTCCGTCTCCACTTCCCCACGGTCTGGGTGTGCTTACTTTTTGCCCATCAACCAAAACAAAGGTGACGTCGTTAATCCAATCAAGGGTCCCTGCCTGTCCAAATTGATAAACCTTTTTCCCACTGGATACCTCGTAGATTCCAGTGGAACCCATAGTTCCTGTACCTGAGTTTACCAACAAATACTTCTCGTTCGGTGACCAGCTAACATCTCTGTTGGTGGATGAATCAGTGGTGATGGTCTTTTCGCCGTTAGTCTTCAAGTTCAAAATATGCACTTCTTTTGACTCACTTTCCACCCCGTATTCTTCTATGTAAGCTAGTTTGGTTTTATCCGGGGACAAAGAGTAGCTGTCTACTTTGGGCAACACCTCTTTTGCCTGTTTGTCGCTCAAAAGAATTTTGTACAACTTAGCGGATTTTTGGAAAAATATGGGGGTGGCTAAAACCTCATCCGGAATAGTGGGGGCGGCCGGCGCCGTATCCGGGGCATCTTCATCCGATGTAGCTTCGGTTTCTTCCTGCGAGGCTGTAGCATTATCCGTGGCAGCGCTAGAGTCCGAACCCGATTTCCCGCCGAACCACCTATCCGTCACGTCCGTACCAACCAACACAAACACTATGGCCGCAACTATCAATCCAAGTACGAAAAGCAACTCAATATATGTAGATTTACCTTTGGTATCCATCCTACTATTTCTTTTGCCAATCGTATTTGCTGATCACTTTGGAATATAGGGAATCTTGTTTGTACAATTCAAGGTATTTCTCATATTCCGTATCTTCCGTGTCCACAAATTCACCGTCTCTGTAAACAAAAGCTCCGGCCAGCACGATCTCATTCGCATCCTTTTCCGAATATGTATGGGCTTCTTCAATAATCTCAGGAACACCGTCGTTCTCTAAATCTTTCAAATAAGGGCCCCCTGCGTCAGAGAAAAACGCACAATTCAGCACGTCACTAGCCT
>CAZEWQ010000080.1:0-1717 GCA_964516255.1 uncultured Candidatus Saccharibacteria bacterium | reverse complement strand
CCACGCCACCACCACCTGTTGCCCCAACCCCTACCGAAGGTTTGACTCCTCTTAGCGCGGAGACCGCAGGACAAGAAACACCCGCCCCACCCGAGAGCGCAGACTCCGCCCCTCCCGAAGGCCTAACCCCGACCCAACCTCAACCGGACACTCCATCGGCGGCACCCACCGACACCGACGATGACACTACAACCGCGCCCCGCGCGCCCACTCAAAAAGATCTAAACGTTATCGACAGCTCCGACGACCCCCTCGCACTGCACGAACTAAAATCTGCTCAAGAACTTACCCGCGAAGCCGACCAAGAAGAAAAGGAGTTTATTGAAAAAGTAGAAACTGCCCATGATTCCAGCCAGTAATTTTGAACAAATCGTATGCACAGTCTTTTGGGTTATAGTTTATGCCCTGTTTCTAACCGTCTTTTTCACCAGCATCGCTTACGCCATTTTTACCCGGCGCCGCAACAAACTCCAACAGACGGTGGCCTACGATTTAAGCTTTCTACACATTAAATTACCCAAAGAAAACGAACTGGAGGTCAAAGCGGCCGAACACCTTTTTAGCAGTTTATGGGGAATCAAAAGACCCTTTTTTAAAGGCTTGTTTAAGGGGCAGTACAGAGTTTCCTTAGAAATTGTCTCCAAAGAAAACGGAATCGGCTTTTACGTTGTTGTCCCCGATGAGATATTAAGCCTGGTAGAAAAGCAAATTCACGGCACTTATCCCGAGGCGGAAATTGACATCGTCAACCCCAACGAAATTTGGGACCGCGGAGAATTTACCAGCGTCACCGAATTAAAATTAAGCGCCCACTCTTTTTACCCCATCAAAAAGTACGAGGACATGAAGGCCGACTCCATTGGGACGATTACTTCGGCCATGAGCAAAGTTGAAAAAGATGAGGTTTTGGCCATTCAATATGTAGTTCAACCTGCTTCCGATGCGTGGAAAAACGCGGGGCAACATTTTGTCAGCGGTGTGCATGCCAAAGCTGATAATCCTAAAAACAGCGCCCACGTCGACACCGAATTTGTCGAAGCCGTCAACGAAAAAATTGCCCAGCCCGGGTTTCACGTGGCCATCAGAATCGTTTCTATTGCTAAAGACAAGGCCACCGCCGACACTCACATTAAAAACGTGGCCACCGCCTTTGAGCAATTTACCGAAGTTCGATATAACCGGTTTAAAAAACGCCGTTTCAAAAAGGATATTAAGATTGTGGACGATTTTATTTACCGTCGTATTAAGGTCAGAGAGGTTTTTGTCCCCCTCTTGAATATCGATTTATACCGCAGCACTTCGGTTTTAAATACGGTGGAGCTGGCGACGGTTTTTCACTTTCCTAATAATGAGGTACAGACACCCAATATTATGTGGCTTGGTGCCCGGCGGTCAGAAGCACCCACGGAACTGCCCGAAGAAGGGATGTATTTAGGCAAAAGTGTCTTTAGGGGCGTGGAGAAAAAGATTTATATTTCTCCTGAAGATCGCGCGCGCCACTTTTATGTTGTGGGGCAAACCGGCACCGGTAAAACAAAATTGATGACTTTTATGGCTTTGCAGGATATTAAAAACGGTGAGGGGGTGGCTTTTATCGATCCGCATGGGCCGGACGCCGATGAGTTGCTGGAAAAAATTCCTAAAGAGCGCATGGATGACGTAATTTATTTTGACCCCAGCGATTTTGAGCGTCCAATGGGAATGAACTTGTTGGAGG
>CAZEWQ010000079.1:0-1763 GCA_964516255.1 uncultured Candidatus Saccharibacteria bacterium | reverse complement strand
CAAAACACATTCCTCACACTTAGGCTTGCGAGCCACGCAAATATATCGACCGTGTAAAACCACTGCCCCGGAAAAATTTCGCCAAAACTTTTTAGGAACAACTGCCATCAAATCCCGCTCGATTTTCACGGCATCCCTCTCGCCGGTCAGCCCCAACCTTCCCGAAACCCGCGTTACATGCGTGTCCACCACAATTCCTTCGGCTACATTCCAAACCTCCTGCATAATCACGTTTGCCGACTTACGCGCCACCCCCGGAATCTTAGTCAATCCGGCAATATCCCTCGGCAACGCCCCTCCAAACTCACTCAACACAACTTCCGCCGCCTTAATCAATCGCACCGCCTTCCCTTTGTGAAAATTCACTTGCCTAATCAAACCCCGCAACTCCGCCAAATCCGCCGCCGCCAAAGCCTCCCAATTCCCAAATCGTGCAAACAAACCCGGCGTTACCTGGTTCACCTTTTTATCCGTGGTCATCGCCGACAAAACCACTGCCACAAACAACTCATACTCATCATTATGATTAAGTTCCGTTACAGGATAAGGGTGTTCTTTGGCTAAAAGTTGGGCAATTTCTTCCGCGCGTTTTTTCCTTTCCGCCGGAGATTCCGTAGCCATACACTACTCCTTCAATTTTCTAACGTCTTTAAGCATAAACAGGTTCACTGCACCAGCCACCAGATACATCACACTCACAAACTTAAAAACCGGAGCAAATCCGAAACTGGTGACAAAATATCCGCCCAACCCCGCTCCAATAGCCGCCGCAATTGTAACCGTTGAATCACCTAAACCCCACAAGGCCGCGCTCTGCTTGCGCCCCATAAATTTGGCGTACAACACACGATTAGAGGGTTCCGCAATCGCCCGCAAAGATCCCAAAGCGAACTGGAACATATACAGCCCCCAAGCCGATGAAGCCAAAGGAAAAAACATAAATACCACACCACGCGCTATATATCCAAAAACAATAAAAAATACTTCGTCTTTGAAGCCTTTAATTTTATCGGCCAACAATCCTATCATCGGTTCGATCAAGCCCCAAGACAAAAAGTAGATCATGGTCCCGATTCCCACTTCCGTCAGTGTCACCCCTTCCAACTTGGTAATAAAATAAATGCTCATTAACGGCGCCAGCAGATCAAACGCCAACCAAAAAATTGCGTGGGAAATAAGAATCACTTTTATTCCATGGAAGATTGGTTTCATATTTTTATACTTTTAGTTTAGGGTAGAAAAGACTTTAGAACAAGCCTAATTGATTTTCGGGAACTTGCGGCTTCTTAGCCTCCTCATAACCAAGACGTTTCATCAGCGATTTAAACCCATATTTTTTTAAGACCTCGATGACGGCATCGTTGTCAAAATGATCATATTTGCACTCATCTAGGGAAAGGGTGAGTGGCGCGTCAACTATGAGACCGGCCAGTTTTTTGCTTTGTAGTGCGATTTCATAGCTTTCTTCCAATTTTTTGCGCAGGGATTCAGGCTGGACTTTCTCCAGATTTTTATAAATGTTTTCCAGGCTACCAAATTCACTAATTAACTTTTTGGCGGTTTTTTCGCCGATTCCGTAGACGCCGGGGATATTGTCGCTGGGGTCACCACGCAAACCTTTGTAGTCGGCAATTTTGTCCGGGCCGAAACCCATTCGTTCTTTAACTTCTTCAGGACCGATCCATTCGGCGGCACCTTTGGTGGTGGGGAGCATGACAGTGACGCTTCCATTCACCAGTTGCCATAAGTCGCGGTCGTTGGAG
>CAZEWQ010000078.1:0-1885 GCA_964516255.1 uncultured Candidatus Saccharibacteria bacterium | reverse complement strand
AAATATAAGTTGAATTTGATTGTTGGTCACCAGTTTATTGGGCAACTGGACGACGCCGTGAAGGAAGCGGTTTTTGGAAACGTGGGGACGATGGCTGTTTTTAGGGTTGGTATCGAGGACGCGGAATTTTTGGAAACCCGTTTTGAACCTACTTTTACTAAAAATGATTTAGCTAATAATCCGGTGGGAAGCTGTTATATGCGCCTTTTGGTGGATGGGAAGCCGACCAAGCCTTTTTCGATGGCTACGGATTGGAACCTGATGCAACAACAAAATGCTGAAAAAAGTGCGGAAACCGGTGCCGCGATTAGGGAGTTGTCTCGCATGCGCTACGGCAGACCGAAGGAAGAAGTGGAAGCTTTTATTAATAAACGGTTGGGGGAAGATGGGAGGGCGGATGAGGGGGCCGGGGCGGTGGAACCCGAGTTGCCCGGTCCACCTATGCCGGTACCACAGCAAGGACAGGGAACAAAGCCTGCCCCAACACAAAGGATTCCTTTTTAATCTGGTACGTTGGGCTTTTTAACATGTTGGACCATCACCCAAAAATGTGCAATAACGGAGGCGAAAATGTATAATGACATCGAAGGGAATCTGCCCATAACCACATAACTAAACAGGAAAATGATTGGGCGATCCCTGATATCGAAAATGTTAAATCTGCCCTTTCTACAAAAAAGTAACCCGCTGGGTTTTTTGACTAAATCTGCCAGAGATACGCAAGGCGGTAAGTTTTTGACTGTTGATATTTCCTCCAGTGCGGTCAAGGTGGTTGCCTTTTTTTTAGAAGAACTTGAAGGCTCCCCACCCAAAATCAAAGTTATCGGTGTAGGAAAAGGGGCCCTTTTGCCCAATGCCGTCCGCGGCGGGGTAATTGTTGATCGAGACTACGTGGAGGAAGCTTTAGACCAAGCAATCGGCCAGGCCCTGGAATATTCCGAAGAGGACATCGATCAGGTGATTTTTGGCGTGATCGGCGACCTTTCTTACGAATTCATGACCACCGCACGTCTAATTAGGGCCAAAGGACATGCGCAAACGACGCCCTCACCTTATCCGGAAGCAGGGGCGCCCAACATCACCCAAGAAGAAATTGATGCGGTGTACCAAAGAGTAGTAGCCACTGCCCATGACCAGGTTAGCACCGAAGTATTAAACACCACGGGAAGCACCGACCTCGACACCGAGTTGATGACCGCCTCCATCATTCACACCAAAATTGATGGAAAAGTAATAAGCGCTAACGCCGACCCCACTCATTACGTCGGAAGAGAGGTGGAGATGGCCATTTTCACCTCGTTTTGCCCAACTCATCACGTCGAATCCCTCAAAAAAATCGCCAAACGCCTGCGTTTAAAAATCATCGCCATCGGGTCCGAAATGTACACTTTAACCAGGAATATCAATAAGGCTAAAGAAACCGGTTTGATGACGGGGATAGACGCCACTTTAATTTCCATTGAAAGTGATACTACAACTGTGGGGGTAGTCTTTGGCGGAGGAGTAGTGGCCTCTAAAAACTTGCACATCGGAAACGACCATTTTATTGCCGAGATCAGCTACAAAATGGGCTTAACCCCATCTGAAGCGAGAAAAATGAAAGACAGCTATTGCGCCGGCAAATTAGCGCCCAGCGAAGCCACAGTGGTCAACAACTGCATTTCCGACACCATTGAGTTGTGGCTTTCCGGTTTGGAAGTAGTGTTTGAAGAATTCACCGGCGTTAAAACTTTTGCGCCCACCATTTATTTAACCGGCGAGGGCGCCAAAATTCCCGATGTGGCACAGGCCCTAAAAGAAAATCCTTGGACGCGGTCGATCGCTTTTAAGGCTCCGCCCGAAGTGACGGTGGCCGTCAGCGTGTAGCCCCCGCCGTCAACGAACC
>CAZEWQ010000077.1:0-1948 GCA_964516255.1 uncultured Candidatus Saccharibacteria bacterium | reverse complement strand
TGAAACTTCTGGCGTTTTACCATTTAAAGCGTTTAGATCAGTTTTAAAACCAGAACAATACAAAGAAAGAGTATTTGCTCGCGCCGACAGTGACTTGGGCGCGGACATTGCGCGGGTTCACAGTAGTTGGGTCCCCCGCATTTACAGAACGTTGTCCCCCATGCCCACCAAGCAAATGACGGCCAGAGAATACGCCGATACTTTTTATCCGGTGGCTTCGGAGGAGGCGGTTTTTGACGGGAAGATTTACGGCTTTCCTGCCTATTACGACGGTCTAGCCTTGGTTTACAACATTGATCACTTTAGCGAAATCGGTCAATTATCTCCGCCCCTCGCTTGGGAAGAATTTAGACGACTAGCACTAAAGCTTAGCCGGTACTCCGGTGAGAATGGCGAAGTTTTGGTGCGCGCTGGCGCCGCTATGGGCACCGCCACAAACATCGAGCACTTTTCGGACATTTTGGGACTGATGTGGTCGCAAGCAGGGGTTGACATTCCGGCGGATGTGGATTCGAGGGCGGCCCAAGATGCCCTAACTTTTTACACCAACTTTTTGTCCGAAGATAAAGTTTGGAGTGAGGGGTTTCCCGAAGCGGTGACCGCTTTTAGTGAGGGTAAGGTTTCTATGATCTTTGCCCCCACTTGGAGAATTATAGATCTCTTAAACGCCAACCCCGGGTTAAATATTGGTGTTGCCCCCGTACCCCAAGCCATTGCGGAAAATCCGGTGTCTTGGGCCAGTTATTGGATGGACGTAGTACCTAAATCAAGTGTTAACGCCGACGTGGCCTGGGATTTTATTGAGTTTATGTCTCAAGAGGAACAACAGCTGCTCATGTTTAGTGAGGCTTCGAAACTGCATCATTTTGGGGCACCCTTCGCGCGGGTGGATATGGCGGATCAGTTAACCCCGAACTTGTTTTTGAAGCCCTATGTCGACGTGGCTCCTTTTGCCAAAAGTGCGGAAATTGCTGCTCGAAGCGGAAACACAAGACAGGTCAGCGCCCTGCGTCAGGCAACCACCGAAGTTTTAAGTGGCGTTACGGCGGAAGAAGCGCTCCTCAAAGCCAAAGACAGTTTGTAATGGTGGGTGTTCCTGGATTCGAACCAGGGACCGGTCGTGTATAAGACGACTGCTCTACCGCTGAGCTAAACACCCTCGATTCCCACGACATCCTAGAAAAATTTAAACCTTTTCATCTCGCGGCGCAACCTATAACCCCTTCCGCTTTCGCTCTTCAACTTTTTTACCTGTCTTCTCAAGTCGCTGACTGCCCCGATTATACTTGTCTCCAACACGAAATTACCGTTGCTGGCAAATAACCGCTTTCCGTTTATCAACGCGTCAATCTTAGTTTCAAAATTACTGTCCGGTACTTTATTTAAAACTACTCGGAAGGATTTTAGGTCATCCTCGACATCGGCAATCTTTTCCAAAACCTTTTCCAATTTTTCGTTGACTAGAAACCGCATACTGTCGGTAACCTTTATATTGTCGGAGGAGATTTGAATGTCAATATCTCGCCTGTCCACGAGCATATTTTATCACAGGATTACAACGAAATTACAACAAAGTTACGAGAGGATTACGGAGCGATCGCTTCATTAAGTTGGAATACCAGCTGATCAATGGTTTTGTCGTCTAAACCGTGAGCTTTAGCGCCGTCCCCCAAGGATTCTTGGGCGGCGACGGGACAGCCGACACAATACAGCCCATAACTAAGTAGAATTCCCTCAACCTGCGGGTATTTTTCCATCAGCTCCGAAATTATGACGTTTCTGGTTATCGTTTCCATACAATTTCCTTTTACACCCGCTTCTTTTCGTAGGTCCTTAGCGCCCGCTTTAAAGCGTCAACCGACATAGTGGCACAATTCTTTTTGGTGGCGGTCAATTCTGCCCCCAACATTTTCAGCAGGTCCTCGTCGGTAAAACTTTCCGCGTCTTC
>CAZEWQ010000076.1:0-2055 GCA_964516255.1 uncultured Candidatus Saccharibacteria bacterium | reverse complement strand
CTTGCATGATTATTGTTGAGGTAAAACTTTCTTCAAAGGCGTTGTCTGAGTCGGTAAATACTTTTGATATCCATTTTTCATCGCTCTCGGTTGTACGTTCGTTATACCCCTTAGATTTTCCCACAAGGTCCAAAATTCGTCTTCTAACCACCTGAAAAAACTCGTCTTCATAACACTTTACGGTTTTGCTTGCAGGATTGTACGCCCCGGAACATTCCCAAGTAAGTGAGTGCATTTCGGCCAAAGTTTCAGCTAATGTCTTTGCGATACTCATTTTATCTTCTTTGGACAGGGTTTTTTGAATTTCTGCATCCGCAAGCTGTATCCCAGGCAATTTAGGCATAATAATGTATTTCCATCCAAAAATGTCAGTGGAATCGTCTAAAAGATAAGGATAAGGCACCGGAACTTTAGTTTTCTGGTGAAGCAAGTCGACAATGAACTTTTCACCCTCAAATTGATGTGGAATGTGCGGAACGCCACGCAACACGAACGAGCCCTTGTCGCTAACCACAAACACATTTTGTCCAAAATTACCAAAAGGTACTTTTTCGGCTTTGTCGAAGGTTCCTAGGTCAAATTTATCAAGCGCCTTTTGAAACTGCGTATCTGTGATGTTCCCAAGTCTTTTAGAATATATTGGCAAAGTGGTTATTCCAAACTCCCCGTACTTGCAGTACTTTCCAAAGCTTCCAGTAGTTCTTCCACAAGTTCGGAACCGCCCCCGGTCAAATCCCCAAAAGGAGAATCCGGCATCGGCCTTTCCGTTTCCTTCAACAATTCGATCAGGTTAACGCCTTCCATCAAGTCAAATTCGATTTCGCTGTCCCCAAAAAGCTCCTCCTTAAATTCCTCCAAAGAAAGGGCATCCGTGGGAGCGTAAATTTCGGTACTGGTACCGGTGTCTAACACACTCACATTAAAATTGATCCTAAACCTCTCCCCTGCGTACATACTTTCCTCATCGTGAGGCAATATCCCGTTAAACACAATTTCCACCCGGCTTATGTAGCTGGCTTCCGCGTCGACCCATATGTCCATGGTCAAAGATTCCGCTGTCTCCTTTAAATCCACGCCAAACACGCTGTTTGAGCTGTAACCCAAGCGCCCCACAATATCTTTTGTTAAAGTGCTATCCGCCTCTAAGTGCAATTTATAATAATCGATTCCACTGATGCTTTGAGTAGAAAGGGCCATTTTGTTGCTTGCCTTTTCGCCCAATATACCTAAAATGCCCACCGCCCCTCCTTGGGTCTCCCCTACTGTGCCGATATACACCCACTGTCCCAATAAATTTCGATCGTCCATGTCATCCGCCACCGCGTTAAGCCTAAAATAAAGGTGCTTCCCCAAGAGGCGAACGCTTGATTTTAGTTCTTCGGTTAAGGAAACCTCCGTTTGAAGTTTGGGATTGTTTCTCATAGAAAGGTCCAAGTGTCCCTTAGCCGAAATATCCACGGCGTCTTCATCAAAAACTTGAGTCAAAATGTTGGAATTGGAGGTCAGACGAGCATCAAATTGTATAGTTGGAATGGCTTTGTGCTCGACAAGGGCGGCTCTTATTACATGAGCCGGTGTTTTGGGAATCATTGGAATCCCTATCACCACTCTGGCGATTTGGGCCTTAATATTTTCGTCTTTGATAAACGGGATTTTATCGTAAATAACTGCCCCTAGAGCGGCGGCAACTATTGTTAGGATCAGCAGAAAAGTGGAAGCTTTTTTTACCAGCGAGTGGCTGTTCGGATTTTTGAAGATTATGCTTAGCGGGTGCTTTAATTTGGAAAAGCCTGAGGATCTTAGCTGGCTTAGCGGGCCGGTTGACTCGGCAATGCTTAGATCGCCGTCTGGGCTGGTGGGTACTTGGTTTTGGTTGTCCTGGTCCTCCGCTGGAGGTGGAGATTCCTCCGGTTGCGGGTTGGGTTCTTCCGCTACGACGTGTTCGGGTTCGGGTTGAGGTTCAGGCGTTGGCTCCGGTTGCGGTTCCTCCGGAGGTTGTGGCACTTGCTCCGGTTGCGGTTCCGGCTCGATTGGTTTTGGTTCAATTAGTGGTTG
>CAZEWQ010000075.1:0-2085 GCA_964516255.1 uncultured Candidatus Saccharibacteria bacterium | reverse complement strand
AGTTTATGTCTTAACCCTCGATAACTGTTAATTTCCTGTAATCTCCTTATATTTTGGGTAACTATTCTTCGAAGATCTCCCTCTACCGGTATTTCCAGTTCGGTGATCTTGTTTCTGATCGCTGCCACTTCGGTTTCGCTCAAATCTTTAGCTCTTTTATTAGGATCCACCCCACACCCGCCCAGAATCTTTTTTGACGTTACCGGTCCAATCCCATGGATGTAGGGAAGTGCGGCCTCTATTCTTTTTGCGTCCGGTATGTCGGTTCCGGCAATTCTAGCCATAAAAATTTTAACCCCCCTAGCCTTGCCTCTGCTTATGCTTAGGGTTTCTGGAACAAATTACTCTCACCACTCCTTTTCGTCTTACTACTTTGCATTCCCTGCACATAGGTTTTACTGATGCTCTTACTTTCATCTTCTCTTTTAAATAGGCAAGATTAGCAATTTCGTTGGTAAAATTACTTGTATCTAAAAACAATCCTTCCTCGGGTTAGATCGTGTGGGGAAAACTCAACCTTAACCCTATCTCCAGGAAGAACTCTTATTCTAAACTTTCGAATTTTACCAGAAATAGTTGCTAATGCAACCTCTTCGTCCTCAAACTCAACACGGAACATGCCGCTCATCTCGGCCTCTCTTACTATTCCGTCTTTGGTTATTACAGCTTTTGTGCTCATTAACTCTTTTTGTTGATATCGCAACACTTTTGCCAGAGGATTTTAACAAAAGGTGAGGGCAGGGTCAATGTTTTTGTTGGTGGAGTAAGTTTTGCGGAGGAGATCGATTTACTACGGGTTGAAAAACGCCTATAGCTTTGTTATTATAAGGGAAATTTGTTAAATTCACCCAATTTAGCAGCCCGTGGAGAGGCGGGCAAGAAAGGAGAGGTTGGTAAGATGGCGAGGACACGACAAAGAGGAAAGGGTCCACCCCCCAACCAAGGTCGTAGAGGGAAGCGCCCCGGCGCTGACGAGAACTCCAGACCCAAAACGCGTAAGAGATCACCTCAATCCAAGGGTAAGTAGGGTGGAAACAGTATAGTGCCCTGCAATATTCTGGTCCCGCAGAGGATTACCAGGCTTTGAATCGAGTGTATTTGCCTGGTTCTTCTCTGTGGGGTCTTTTTTTAGTTACCTCAATCTTATATAATACCCATGTGTTAGACGTCAAAATCATCCGCGAAAATCCGGAAAAAGTTAAAAAATCCATAAGGGGGCGCGGTTTACCCGACGAGGCCGATGTCGACAAAATTGTAGAATTTGATGCCCGAAGGCGCGCCATTTTACAAGATGTCGAGGCCCTGCGCGGTGAGAGAAACGATTTAAATATGCAAGTGGTGAAGGCTGCAATTGCCGATAAAGCCAGACTGCTAAGCAACAGCCGAGTGGTCGATTTAAAAAGGGAACTTTCGGAAAAAGAACTGGAACTTTCCCAAATCGACGCATATCTTGACGGGTTATTGCTCAAGTTGCCCAATTTGATACACGATGACGTTCCGATGGGAAAAGATGAAAGCGCGAACCAACTGCTTCGTCAGTGGGGGAAGGCTACAAGAACTCCCTTTACGCCTAAAGACCATCTGGCCTTGGGAGAGGCCCTCGATATTATCGACACTAAAAAAGCGGCGGAGGTCTCAGGTTCGAGGTTCACTTACCTAAAAAATGAAGCGGTGCAGTTGCAATTTGCACTGATTCAACTTGTTTTAACCACACTCGCCGATCAGAAGGTAATTTCGGAACTGGCGGAAAAAGTCGGCAACCCCTCAGATAAAGTTTTTACCCCCATCATCCCGCCGGCGATGATAAAAGAAGAAGTCATGAAAAAAATGGATCGATTTGATCCGGTGGAAGAGCGATATTATTTTCCCAATGATAAACAACTTTTAGTGGGGAGTGCCGAACATACAATGGGCCCCTATCACATGGACGAAACTTTGCCGGAGAGAGATTTGCCCCTTAGGTATATTGGCTACTCAACATCCTTTAGACGAGAGGCCGGCTCATATGGTAAGGACGTAAAAGGAATTTTCAGGCTGCACCAATTTGATAAGTTGGAAATGGAAACCTTTTGCCTTCCCGAAAAC
>CAZEWQ010000074.1:0-2323 GCA_964516255.1 uncultured Candidatus Saccharibacteria bacterium | reverse complement strand
CGCCGGAAGTATTAGGGGGCCCGCTTCGTGGTGCGGTGTCACCGGCTTAAAACCCACCTACGGTCGAGTCAGTCGTTACGGGCTTATTGCTATGGCCTCTTCCACCGATTCGCCGGGGCCGTTGACTAAAACTGCGGAGGACGCAGCCACTATTTTGCAGGTTATTGCCGGAAAGGATCCTTTGGACGCTACCACTTCTCCAACTGAGACGGAAAAATATACCCAAGAGATGAAAAATGTGAGTCTAAAGGGATTAAAGGTGGGCAAACCTAAATCCTACTTTGAAATCGAGTTGGAAAGAGGTGTAAAAGACAGTGTAGAGGCGGCGATTCAGAAATTATCCGAGTTGGGGGCCGAAATCGTCGAGTTGGACTTGTTTGACCCTAAATACGCGATTGCCTTATATACCATTTTGCAAAGATCCGAGGTTTCGTCTAATTTAGCGCGCTTTGACGGAATTAGATTTGGGCAAGATCGTGATTCCTTTGGATTTGAGGCCAAAAAACGCATTGTGTTGGGCGCCTACACTTTAAGCGCCGGATATTACGACCAGTATTACGCCAAAGCCCAAAAAGTCAGAACGCTGATTGTTGAGGATTTCGCGCGTGCCTTTAAAAAGGTAGATGTCATTGCGGGTCCCGCCATGCCCTGCATTGCCACTAAACTGGAAGAGGGCGAAAAATCGGCCTTGTATGGGGAAATAATGGATATTTTGAACGAGCCTAGCGCCATTGCCGGGTTACCTGCCATCTGTATCCCTTGCGGAGAAAGTGCGGGAATGCCGGTGGGTTTACAATTTATGGGACCGATGTTTAGCGAAAGTACGCTTCTGGGTGCCGCTAAAGGTTGCGCAGAGGCATTTTAGTGATGTATGGTACGTGTTATGAACTTATTTAGCATCTTCGGAAATTTATTTGGCGGCGGAGGGGGCGGACGATATTCCGTCTCGCAACAAACCCAACAGAAAATTAGCTCGGCTTGGGAAAGCGTTACTTTGGCCTTGCAGCAAAAATCCCCCAGTCAGTTACGCCAAGCTTTAATTACCGCTGACAAATGCCTAGACAATGCTCTGCGCGACATAATGCCCGGCGAGACCATGGGAGAGCGCTTAAAAGCCGCTAAAGATCGCTTCGATTACGTTACCTACAATAAAATTTGGGAAGCCCACAAAATGAGAAACAACTTGGTACACGAAGCCGGGTACGAACCTCCCCACTACACTTTGACCGACAGCATAGAAAAACTGCGCCGAGGCCTTAACGCTCTAAGCGTGAAAGTTTGAGCCCCACAGTTGATATTTCACTCGTTAGTTCTAAATTTTAGCCTTCTGATACAATGTAGGCATGAGTAGCGAAACTTCTACAGAGACGCTTTCAAAATACAAGCTAGTACTTGGTCTCGAAATTCATTTACATTTAAAAACCGCCGCTAAAATGTTTTGCGGGTGCGATGCCAATATTTGGCAAGCAGAACCCAACACGCACACTTGCCCAACCTGTTTAGGTTTACCCGGCGCCCTTCCCGTGCCCAACTTTGAAGCCATTGAAAAAACCCAACTCCTGGGATTAGCACTGGGCGCCAAACTAAACCACAACTCCCGCTTTGACAGAAAACACTATTTTTATCCCGATCTTCCTAAAGGATTTCAGATCACTCAGTATAAACAGCCCTTTTGCGAAGGAGGAGAGGTGCCCCTAGACTCGGGTGGGGTAGGGGAGTTGGAGCGAATTCACCTGGAAGAAGATACGGCTAAATCCTTTCACGAGGGGGGTGAAAACGGCAAAACTTTAATTGACTTTAATAAATCGGGGGTGCCGCTAGTCGAAGTTGTGACCAAACCCTGCTTTACCACCCCCGAAGATGCCGTAGATTTTGGCAAAAAAATCCGTGACACAGTGCGGCTGCTAAAAATTTCCGATGCTGACATGGAAAAAGGACAAATGAGACTGGAAACAAATATTTCCCTAAGAACGGCGGAGATGGAAGAGCGCAGCGAATTACCCAAATACAAAGTAGAAGTAAAAAATATTAACTCCTTTAAGTTTATGGAAAAGGCGGTCAGGGCCGAAATTACCCGCCAGACGGAGATGTTGGAACGCGGCGAAACGCCAATTCAAGAAAACCGCGGATATGATGAGGCTAAAAACACCACCGTTTCCCAACGAGGCAAGGAAGAAGCGCACGATTATAGATATTTTCCCGAACCGGACATTCCTCCCATGGAATTTACCGAGGACCACTTTGAAAAATTGCGCTCGCAAATCCCCGAGCTTCCTTGGGAAATACAAAAAAGATTAGTTTCTGACTACGAAATTTCCGTGGA
>CAZEWQ010000073.1:0-2380 GCA_964516255.1 uncultured Candidatus Saccharibacteria bacterium | reverse complement strand
TGGTGACGCTACGGGGAGTCGAACCCCGGTTTCCAGGATGAGAACCTGGTGTCCTAAGCCACTAGACGATAGCGCCGCTTCAAACACTCCTATTTTTACTAAAACAGATACTCTTATTTTACCTCAAGGCTAAGAAAAGCTCAATTAAATGCTAAAATAACTCTGCATACCGAGAGCAGAAGAATTACTATGTTTGATTTTTTTAGAGCCAGGCCAAAGAAAAAAACAGTTAAGATAGGCAAACGAAAAAAAGGAGTTCTTTTTTTCAACCCCACTTCCTTACAAACTTTTTTCTTTTCTTTGGGTACCAGTCTTTTTCTACTTGGTTTTTTCTATCTTGGCTTCATTTACTTTCCTCTAACCAAAGCCTATTTTAATTACGCATTTATCCCGGAAAAAGAATTTATCCCGCCAACACAAAAACAAACAGAAACGACCGACTACACCGATTTTTACATTGATATCCCTAAAATAAAAGCCAATGCCAAAATTTTCCCCAACATTCCTCCTAACAATAAAGACATTTATGAAAAAATCCTCAAAGAGGGAGTGGCCCACGCTCAAGGAACGGCTTTTCCGGGACAGGGCAAAACGATCTTTCTTTTTGCCCACTCATCAGATACTCCTTTCAACGCCATCAGATATAACGCCGTCTTCATGCTCCTCAACCAACTCAAAGAAGATGATACTATTGCTATACACTTGAGCGGTAAAAACTACCTCTATAAGGTATACAACAAAAAAACAGTTGATCCCAAAGACACCGAGTATCTTTTCTACAACGAAGGGCGGGAAGTCCTGATACTTCAAACTTGTTGGCCCCCCGGCACCACCTGGAAACGCCTTCTTGTCTTCGCCCAAAAAGGACAAGATTGACATTTCTACAAACTTTGTTATAATATCCCATAGTTAAAAAATAAGTATAAAATGACTAAGAAATTTTTACTGGCAATCACTTTTTTAATCCTAATCCTTCTAGTAAACAAGGCTGCTTTAGCCAGCACTTACGAAGAAGAGCATCGGGATATTTTGCTTGACAAAAAAGTCAAAGCCACTTCCCAACAGTATTGGCACGAAAATCTTTCCAGTCAAACCATCACCTTTACTTCAGAAAATGAAACTGAATTTAAGATCTGGATTAAAAACAATGGCAACCGAGAATTAAAAAATATTAAGATTGTCGACAATCTTCCTCACTATCTCACCTTAACCACTGAAGTTGGTAGCTACAACAAAGACATTCGCCAAATCGAGTGGAAAGTAGATACTTTGAGTGTAAACGAAGAAAAAGAATTCTATTTTAGAGCCAGAATCAACCAAGCTAATGATTTACCTCAGGGACAGCTTTTTTGTCTAATTAACAAGGCCGAGGCCAGAGCCGAAAGTGGCCAATCTGATTCCGATACGGCTCAATTTTGCATCGACACCAGAATTTTAGGAGTGGCAATTCTACCTGAAGCCGGCAATAATACTTTGATTGCCACCATCTTCGCTACCTCTATCATCGCCATCGGATTCTTGACCAGAAAGATCGGTCGAGGCGAACTCTTCGACTAAGAAAATTTAAGGGCAACAAGTTGGAAGTAACCTGAATTTTTTGCTTTCAGCTAATTACTCTCAACAAGTTCTTTTACAAGGCGTGTGGAATACCTTCAGGTATAAGACCGCGCGTTTTGGGCATTAACAAAATAAATACCAGTGCCTAAACCGCGCGGCCAAATTATATAAGGAGGCTTAGAATGAAATACTCTATTTTTGCGCTGGTTCTACTGGTAGCTTTGATTACACCGGTTTTCGCTAGCGACGGTTGGTCCATCGACATTGGTGGGAATGTCTGCAATGCTCCTGAAGGCTGCAACGTCCCTCCAAGTTGGTCAGGGAAAATTCCCCCCAACACTATCGTGTCGGGTGATGTTCGTGCTAACGGACAGCCCCTCTACGATACGCTCGAAACAAGCGGACTAATCCTGGTAGCCACCATCTCAGCCACCCAACCAATAACCATTTCGGCAGAATGGGGTGCTTACATCAGACCCTACGAAACTGTGTTGGTCGGTCAAATGCTAAGCGACATGTTGGCTACGGGATGTGGCGACCGCGACAACGACGGCCAAAGGGATGGTTGTCAGACAGTCGACATCATCGACGCAACATCCTGGAAAAAACAAACTTTCAACAAAGGAATGTAACATCAGGCCGCGCACCCTCGAGGGGCAACAACGCAGTTTCCCCTCGAGGAACACTTTTTCTTTCACCAATCCACACGCCTGATGTCCCAAGAACATAAAATTTGTGTTTTTGGAACATCAGAAAATGAAACCTAGTAAAAGTAACTATGAATATATTAACCAAGATAAGGAAAGAACCTTATCTTTTTTTA
>CAZEWQ010000072.1:0-2527 GCA_964516255.1 uncultured Candidatus Saccharibacteria bacterium | reverse complement strand
TTCTACGTCCTCGCATTTTTTAATATGATCCATTACTCGCGCGGAAATCTGGTCTGCTACAAAAAGGAGCATTCGCTGTTTTTCTCTTTTGGTCATTTTGGCGTTTTCAATGGCGTCTAAAATGTCTTTTTCGGATTTTTCACCAAACCCTTCGAGAACTTGGATTTTTCCTTTTTCAGCCAGTTTTTTAAGCTTTTCTACCGCGGATTTTCGATCGTGCAACTCAAAGGCTCTGGATAGTTTAAAGGCTCGTTTGGCCCCTACCCCACGGAGTCCAATTAGGGCAAACATTCCTTGGGGCAAGTCCCGTTTAACCGCCTCGAATTCCCGCACATTTCCCGTAGTAAAAAGTTCGGTTAAATGCTCTTCCAAACTCTCCCCCACCCCGGGAATCTCGTCTAAGCGCTTATTTTGCCAAAGATCGTAGACGCTGGTAGTCAGACCGTCAATGGCGGCAATGGCGTTTTGGTAAGCTCTGATTCTAAAGAAACTGACGTTTTTGACCTCCATGGCGGCCAAGGTTTCTTTTAATATCTCGACTACTTGTTGGTTGGAAAATTTCTTGTGAGATTTTTTAGGTGTCACCACTAGATTTTAGCAGATTTTGTTGTTGTGTAGAGAGCGTAGTTGACCCTATAAGGCTGTTTTGATACTATTCCCACAGTTGCCCGCTCTTCTGGGGCAATTGCCCATGCTTCATAGGGGGCCGTAGCTCAGATTGGTTAGAGCGCTTCCCTGTCACGGAAGAGGTCGCGGGTTCGAGTCCCGTCGGTCCCGCCAGGGGAAATAGCTTTCCTCTGACCTTGGAATTCAGTCGTTGCGTATATAAACATTTCCTGCCTTAGACAAGGAGGTGTATTATGGCTGTTGCTAAAAAAGAAGACGGCGCCCGCGAGGGATTGTCGTTAGTTATCGGTGGGCTTTTTGTTTTAGGTATTGTGTTTGCCACTTACTCGTATTTTAATCGCGGACCTCAATTAGACACTGAAGTTCAGGAAGGTACCATTGTAACCGAGGAAGGTGAAGGTAAAACTGCTCGTGACGGCGAAGAAGGTGCAGACGGAGAAGCAGTGACTGGCGAAACCGGCAAAGTTGTCACAGGCGCAGAGGGTGAGGTTCCCGGATACGTCGGTGTAGGCGACGCAGTTTTTACTGCTTGGGCACCAAATGATTACGTTTCCGGTGATATCGTCGGAGCCTCATATAAAGTAATTTGGGGCGACACTCTTTGGGAAATTTCCGAGGGTGCATACGGTGACAATTTGGAGTGGGTTAAAATTCGTGACGCCAACTCCTCAGAAATTGGGATGCTGCCCAGCGGAGAACAAGCATTGATCTTTCCTGACCAAGTTTTAGTTTTGCCCTAACATTTGTGTGCACACAAGTGTAGTAAAGGTCCCACCCCCTGCGGGTGGGATTTTTGTTGCCATATTTTGTAGTTTTTTGCAGATTCGTGGGATATAATAAAGTGGTCTTTGAGAGTCGTAGGCCTGTTTGATCTTGCGGGGATAGTTCAGTGGTAGAATGCTTCCTTCCCAAGGAAGAGGTCGCGGGTTCAAATCCCGTTCCCCGCTCCAAATTATGAAATTTCTACTATTCTGCGGAGGAGGAGGAAAGCGCCATTGGCCCCTAAGCCGCGAAGATTTACCAAAACAATTTGCCCCTATTTTGGGCGAGAAGACCACTTTCGAAACGGCCATTGACCGTATTTCCCCTATTGCTAATCCCCAAGATATTTACGTAGTGACCTTGGAAAAGTATGCTCACTTTGTAAAAAAACAGGCGCCCAGTTTACCCGCAAAAAACATTCTCATTGAGCCGGAAAGGAAAGATGTAGGTCCCGCTGTAGGTTTAGCCCTAATCCATTTGCGCAAAATGGGTCAAGAGAACGATCCGGTGATGATTTTGTGGTCCGATCACTTTGTCAAAAATCCTTCCAACTTTCAAAAAGCAGTACAGCGAGCCGAAAAAATGATACAAAAAGAGGAAACCAAATTTGTTTTAATCGGCGAGACCCCAAGATTTGCCAGCAGCAACTTCGGTTGGATTCACGTCAAAAATAACACCAAAACCGGGTCCAATTTTGCCAACATGGTGTATCGTCCCGAGCGCAAAGCCGCCGAGAAAATGTTTGATTCCGGGGTTTGGCTCTGGAATACCGGCTACTTTATAACCACCCCGGCCTTCGTACTCTCCGTCTTTGAAAAAAACGAGCCTAGGCTTTATAAAAGATTGTGTGAAATCGAAACCTCACTAGGCACTCCGCAAGAACAAAAAGTCGTTTCAGATGTTTACGCCAAAATCACACCTATCCACTTTGACAACTCGGTCGTCTATAACATTGCCAAAAAAGATGCTTACGTTTTGCAAACCAACATGGGCTGGGAAGATCCGGGGACTCTGTACGCCCTTAAAAAACACTACGCTCTGGGAGAAGATAATGCTACCAAAGGGGACACCCTATTTGACGATTCCCAAGGGTGCATGATTTTAAACAATGAGGATAAGCTGGTAGCGGGAGTAGGTC
>CAZEWQ010000071.1:0-2643 GCA_964516255.1 uncultured Candidatus Saccharibacteria bacterium | reverse complement strand
TGGGAAGAAGAGAATCGTAAGTAGAATAAGTAGAATCCCCGCTACCAAGTTTGCGCGGTCTTCCGCTAAGCGGGTGCGTAGCCATTTGGGAGCAAAGGGTCGTCGCTCCGCTTCCGGTATTCGAAGGAGCAGGCGCGGCAAAAAGGAATTGGTTTTTTTGATCCGGCTGACCGGCTTTGCCCTAACGGCTATCTTGGTTGGGACAGTGTTGATCATTATAATCTTTGCTTATTTTTCCCGCGAGCTGCCTAATCCTAGTCGTTTAATTGAGCGCCGAACCGAGCTGGCAACCAAAATAATGGATCGAGATGGCGAAGTTTTATATGAAGTTTTCGGTGAGAAAAACCGAAGTTTGGTGGAGTTGAGCCAAGTTTCTCCCCATGTCATTAACGCCACGTTGGCCACCGAGGATTCCGATTTTTATTTGCACCAAGGGTTTTCCCCCCGAGGGATGGCGCGAGCAATTAGAAATACTTGGCTAAAACAACAGGGGTTGCAGGGCGGTTCCACCTTAACTCAACAAGTAGTCAAAAACTCACTTTTAACCAAGGAACGTACTATCTCCCGAAAAATAAAAGAACTGATGTTGTCCCTTCAAATAGAAAACAGCTTTTCCAAAGAGCAAATCATCCAAATGTATTTAAATGAAACTCCGTATGGTGGTCAAAACTACGGAATATTGACGGCCTCCAAAAGCTATTTTGACAAGCTCCCCTCGGAATTAAGTATCGCTGAGGCAGCTTATTTGGCAGGGTTGCCTCAACGCCCAAGTTACTATTCACAATATGGTTCCAATCCCGAGGCAGGTCTGGAACGAAAAAATTATGTTTTGCATCTAATGTATGAGCGAGGTTGGACCAGTTCTGATAGGCAGCGCCACTTTATAACCGAAGAAGAATACGAGGCGGCCAAAGGCGAGGAACTGAAATTTCAGCGGGCGAAGGCGGCATTTAAAGCACCCCACTTTGTTTTTTACGCCAAGAATGTGCTGGCCGATATGTTTGGAGAAGATATGGTAGAACAGGGCGGATTAGAGATTAGAACCACACTTGACTACAGTTTGCAGGAAATGGCCCAGGAAATTGTGTACGACGAAGTGGAAAAAGCCTCTTACTTAAATGTAGGAAACGGCGGTTTGATAGTAATTGATCCCAAGACAGGGCAGATCTTAGCCATGGTAGGTTCTAAAGGTTACTCTCTGGATTCCGAGCCCGAAGGTTGTACCAGCGGTATCGGCGGCGAGGAAGGTTGTGTTTTCGAGCCCAACGTCAACGTCACCACGGTTAAACGCCAACCCGGTTCGGCCATCAAGCCCATCACCTACGCTACCATGCTTTCTCAGGGGTACACCGCTTCTTTTCCCTTTTTGGATGTACCCACCCAGTTTCAGGGGTCGGCGCCCGATAAACCATATAAACCAGAAAACTACGACGGAATGTTTAGGGGTCCCATGCCCCTGCGCAAAGCTCTGGGAAACTCGATTAACCTTGCGGCAGTAAAAGCCCTAAAAATTGTGGGGATTGACAACATGATTGAGCAAGCAGAAAAAATGGGTATCACAACTTTTACTGAGCGCCACCGCTACGGATTAGCTTTAACTCTTGGCGGCGGCGAAACTAAATTACTTGAGCTCACCAACGCCTACGCCGTCTTTGCCAACAAGGGTGTTTATCTGCCTCCCACCCCCGTGTTAGAAGTCAAAAACGCAGCCGGAGAAGTGATTTACGAGTACTCCGAAAAGGCTACTAATCAAGCGGTGTCCGAAGAAGTTGCTTTTTTAATCAGCGATATTTTGTCGGATGATGGGGCAAGAAGTACTGTCTTTGGCGCGGGCAGTTTACTACATATTTCAGGATATCAAGTAGCCGTCAAAACGGGAACCACTGATGACAAACGTGATAACTATGCCATTGGATTCACGCCTTCTATTGTGGCCGGTTCTTGGGTAGGAAATAATAACAACGTAGAAATGAATCCTTATTTAGCTTCCGGTATTTCCGGTGCTACTCCGATTTGGAGGCGCTTTATGCTGGCTTATCTCGCCAAGGCCAAGGCCGACGGAACAGAACCCGAAAAAGAAAAATTTGATCCACCAACAACTGTGGAAAAGGTAGCAGTCGACCAGTTAACCGGAATGCTTCCCTACGACGATGAGGGATCCCGTTATGAGTGGTTTAGAAAGGGTAACGAGCCGGCAACCAAGAGCAGTTGGTATCAAAGGCTAGAAATCTGTGAAATCGATGGAAAACTGGCCAGTGAAGATTGCAAAAAGGCGGACGAAACCGAAACCAAAACCTTTGTCCACATTATGGCCGAACTTCCCGAATGGCAAACCGACGTAGATAAGTGGGTACATGAAAATTATTCCGGTGAGAGTAAGTATTTCCCGCCCACTACCATTTCGCACCTGGAATTTGACGACGACGGAGACGTAAAAGACAGCAGCAAGGTTTATGTCAACTTTGTAGGCTTAAAGGATTATGATGTTGTGCCGCTAAGTTTTAGATTAGGGGTTGAGGTCTCTGCCAAACGCGACATTGACCGAGTTAACATTTATTTGGATGGCAAGGAGATTACCAGTGATGGGTCCGAGCCCTTTGTTTACAACTTTTCCTTTAGTATGAGTGATGCCGGTGAGCACGA
>CAZEWQ010000070.1:0-2702 GCA_964516255.1 uncultured Candidatus Saccharibacteria bacterium | reverse complement strand
CACAGAAAGCAAAGTCAAAAAAAGAGAAGAAGGCGGAGCGTAAAGCAGATAAAAGTAAAGTAGTGGTCGAAAAAAAGATTGCCGCCAGGCCGGGTAAAGCGCCGGCTAAGGGTGTTCCGGAAGAATCCCCGGCGCAAACTTTAGCGCGGGGAATGGTCAATGTTAAAGACATTATTGCCCCCTCAGCCATTGAAGTCGACTTTAACCATGTAAAAATCTCCGACACTTTTTACAGAACCCTTTTTGTTTCAGGGTACCCTCGATTTGTGGGAGCAAACTGGCTTTCTCCCATAATTAATTTCGATCGTTCACTGGACATCTCCTTTTTTTATTATCCGGTTAAGGCCAAAGCGATATTAGAAGACCTAAAACGCAAAATTACTGAGTTGGAGGCCACTACGATGACCAACCAAGAGCGGGGGAAAATTGTTGATCCAACGGTTCAGGCGGCCTTAGAAGACGCTAAAGTACTACAGAAGCAGTTGGTTAAGGGAGTTGAAAAATACTTTCAGTTCTCTTTTTACATCACTATTCCGGCGGAAAGTATGGAGGAACTGCACAACACCACCACTAAATTGGAATCCACCTTGGGCTCCCTTTTGCTTATTTCCAAGACCGCCAGCTTGCAAGCGGAAGAGGCGTTTCAATCTACAGTTCCTTCGGGATACGACAAATTAATGATCACACGAAACATGGACACAACCAGTTTGGCTACCACGTTCCCCTTTACCTCATCAGATTTGACCATGGACGAGGGGATTATGTACGGGATCAACAAGCACAACGGGTCACTCGTGATCTTTGACCGCTTTTCACTGGAAAACGCCAACACGGTAGTTTTCGCTAAATCCGGTGCCGGTAAATCTTACTATGTAAAGCTTGAAGCCCTTAGACTAATGATATTTGGGGCAGAAGTAATTATTATTGACCCCGAAGAAGAGTATCGCGCGCTTTGTGACGCCGTCGGAGGAAATTATATTAGCTTTTCGGCCAATTCGCAGGATAAAGTTAACCCGTTTGACTTGTCGCAAGTGGCCACAGAAGGGGAAAACGAGTTGGGACAAAAGCTTTTGGCGTTACATACCCTGCTTAAGCTGATGTTGGGGGACCTCTCACCCACGGAAGAAGCCATTTTGGATCGTGCTTTAATCGAAACCTACCGTTTGAAGGGTATAACTCCTGATCCTGAAACTCAGATGCGAAACGAGCCGCCGGTTATGGAAGATTTGTACAAAGTTTTGCTGGGTGCCGAGGAGCCCGAAGCCAAGAGTATGGCCGAGCGGTTGGAAAAGTACATTAAGGGATCGCTAGCCGGAATTTTTGATTCCCAATCGACAATTAACTTAGACAGCAAGATGACGGTTTTTTCTACCAAGCACTTGGAAGACATAATTAAACCGGTGGCTTTCTACATGATTTTGGACTTTGTTTGGACTCGGGTGCGCCGCGAGCTGAAAAAGAGGATTTTGATTGTGGAGGAGGCTTGGTATTTGCTCCAGCGGGAGGATAGCGCTCGATTTGTTTACGGTATCGCCAAACGGGCACGAAAATATTATTTGGGATTGACCACGGTGTCCCAAGACGTTTCGGACTTTTTGAACTCAGAGTACGGGAAGGCGATTGTTACCAACTCGTCTATGCAAATTTTATTTAAACAACATCCGGCGGCCATTGATCAAGTAGCGCAAACTTTTTATCTGTCGGAGGGTGAGAAACGCTTTTTGCTGGCGGCAGACATTGGAGAAGGATTGTTTTTTGCCGGAGCTAATCACGTGGCAGTTAAAGTTGAAGCAAGTGAAGCCGAGCACAAATTGGTAACCACCAACCCCGAAGAATTGTTGCGCCTTAGAAAGGAAGGGATGATAGAAAAAGGTAAGGGGGACACGGAAGTTAGTATTGCTCCTGCCCAACCTCAGCAGCCCCAACGCCCGGTTTATAAAAAGTTCGATAAAATTGATATCGACAGTTATTCCGGAGGGGATAAACCTAAACGGCCGGAGCAGTTTAAGAAGGTTGAGCCACAAAAGCAACCGCAAAGGCCGCCTGCACCGCAGCAACCACAGCAACCACAGCAACCACAGCAGTCCGGATATAAGCCTCCCGCTAAACCACCTAATCAACCACAGCAGGAACAGGGACAAGGAAAGGAGGGTATTATTGCCCTTACCGATCAGCCTTTAAGGGGGGATTTGTAGTCTTTTTTGCAAGTACCGCCGCTGCGTTTTTAATCTTAGTTTTGAATTTGTATCGGGGCCACAACGTGTAAGAAGTTGGTGTGATCAAGCATTTTGAAGAGGCAGGGTGCCGTGGCGGTGTTTATAACCATGTTTATCTTCTCGGTTTTGGCGTTGCTCAATAAATCCAAAAGGAATCTGGCGTTAAAAGTGATGTCTATTGGATCCCCTTCGATTTCGGCTTGTATTTTGCTCTCATGATTTCCGCTTTGCACGTCGGAGGTATCTGCTGTGAAAACGCTAATAAATCCTTTCGGGTCAAATTTCATGCCCACCACGTTGCTGGTTGCTTTGTCGTACGAAAACACACTGGAAAGTTTCACTGCCTCCAAAAGTTCCTCGGCCGAAAACTGAGCGGTTAGAGTTTGGCTAGTGGGGATAATCCTTGCGTAATCAATGTAGTCACCCTCAACCAGTCTGGCGGCTATCAAAGTGTCTCCGCTTTCAAAAAGGGCTAAGTTTTCATCT
>CAZEWQ010000069.1:0-2712 GCA_964516255.1 uncultured Candidatus Saccharibacteria bacterium | reverse complement strand
TACAAAGTTTACGAAGCGATCAAACATTCCCAATTTAAGCAAGTTTATCTGGGAGGGGTGGTCGCGGCGGCTATTTTTCTAGTGATGTTCCCTGTTGTTAAGCTATTTCCCTACAATTTTACCTACACTTCTCCGATTTTTGGTTCTGCTACCAGAGCAGATCAAATTTTAGGCCAAAAAACCTTCGGTGTAGGCATCCCGGAGCTCAAAGCGTTAATCCTGCAAAAATACGGAAACTATCCTAACTTAGGCTTTATTGACACCAAACCCATGAAAACAATTTACGGAAACTCCAAAGTTTTTGATATCAGAATAAGTGGAGCCGACAATTATGACCTTTTAGTTTTAGGAATAAACGATGAGTACAACGACGATTTAGCTGATATGGACATTCAATTTTCCGGAGCCGATAAAGTTATTTTAAACGACGTCACCTTTGTTAAGGACGACGCGTTGTACATCAATGGGTTAGAATACTGGCGAGTGTATGTTAAAAAATCAGATTAAACCACTTTTTCTTTTGGCGTTGGTACTGCGCTGGATAGGAATCAATCATGGCTATCCCTTTATTTTTCATCCGGACGAGCCGACGGTGGTGCAGTCGGCGCTAGGGGTGCGTTTTTACCCTAATCCCGCCCATTTCGATTGGCCCCACCTGCACATTTATCTAAATTACTTTTTGTACATGGTTTTTGCCAGGTTTCGCACACTGCTGGAGGTATTTTCTCTGCGGGGTGCGCTGCCGATTTTGTGGGAGGAGCCCTTTGTTTTTTATTTAATCTCTCGTCTTTTTACTGCTTTTTTGGGCGCCTTGACGGTAATTCCGGTGTATTTGGCAGCCAAAACGTTGTTTAACAAGCGAGTAGGACTTTTTTCGGCTTTGGTCTTTGCGCTAATTCCTTTTCATGTTTGGCACTCTCATTATATTTTGGTCGATGTGCCAATGGTCTTTTGGCTTTCTTGGGGGGTATATTTTGCCGTTCGAATTTTAAAATTCGGAAAAATCTCAGATTACCTGCTAGCGGGGTTTTTTGTAGGTCTCTCTGCTTCCACCAAATACAACGGAGGATTAGGAGCGCTGGCTATTCCTCTCGCCTACGTACTTTTGCGTGGAGTTGTGCGCTCTGTAAAGCCCTCTAAGGAGACATTTTTGGGGATTCGCAATCTGGTGCTGTCTGCATTTGCTGCGGCGTTCGGGTTTCTTCTGGGCACGCCCTATGCGTTATTCGATTTTGACACTTTTTCCCGCACGGATGGTCCCAAAGGCGCTTTTTGGCAATTTACCAACGTGGGAAAAGTCGATTTTGTAACCCACACCAAACAATTTTTTGAAACGTTAGCAATACAATTGTCTAATGATCTCGGTTACGTTTTTATGGCCATATTTTTGGGCTTGCTAATCTATCTCTTGGTGAAAAAGAAAATGGATAAGCGGGCCGCCTTTTTGTATATTCTCGCTTTCGTTGCCATTTATTACGTTTCCGGCTTTTCCAAAACCAGATCCCATTACTTTATGATTTGTTATCCCTTTGTGGCCATATTGGTGGGATACGGTGTCCACGTTATCTCAGAGAAAATACCTAGTACCCTTGTCTATAAAAAGTTTTTGTTAGGTCTCATCTTTGTTATCCCACTACTTTTTAGTGTTTACAAAGCGACCCTTTTTGTTCGAGAGGATACGCGGGTGATCCTCCATTCTTGGCTTATTGACAACGTTTCCTTGGGCAGTAAGGTATACTATTTTGATGAGAAAGATTTCGAGATTGTAGTTAAATCTTTAGAGAATGTTTCCTCGGACAAATTGGATGCCATTTCTGATATCCCTTCCGAGCTGGAGGAGAATTACACGGGATATTTGATTTTAGATGATGAGGAGTCTGCCTTGATTTCAGGGAATACCTTTTTGAGAAAGAGAATTGAAGTAGAGGGAGACCATAGGAGGGGCCCGTCTTGGGTTATATATGAATTTTAAACCGCCGGCGAAGTTAAAAAGGCATTACATAGGAATTTTACTCATTATCTCCCTTGTGCTTTTGCGATTGCCTGCTTTGGGTCACGACAATTTCAATACCGATGCCTGGAAATGGAAGACGCGAATTTATGACTTTGGAACCGGTGTGTTCACCTTAGATTTTGAAAAGACCTCCCAAAAATATCATCCGGGGGTGACCCTTATGTGGGTTGGTGCGGGCGCGGTTAAGGTTTTTAATTTGTATAACGAGGTCGTTTTGGGTTCTGCCCCCCAGGACAACGACATTAGCACCATTTTCCTTTTGGATTTCTTTCAGAAGCTGTTTATTGTAGTTGCAATCGCTATTTCTTTGGCCATTGGCTTATATCCGCTTAAGAAAATGTTCGGGTCTAAATATTTTGCTTTTGCCTACCTCTTAGTTATGCTGGAACCGTTTTTCGTGGCGCTAACTCGAGTAGTGCATTTAGAGGGTCTGCTCACTACCTTTATGCTCTCCTCCGCAGTGTGGTTTTACTATTGGTGGAGTAGTGATCGCGTTTCCAAGCCGGCTTTTGCGACCTCAGCCATCTTCGCTTCCTTAGCTGTTTTAACCAAGACTTAGGCCCTGTTTTTATTGCCTTTTACAGGGGTTGCGCTTTTTACCTTGTTTTTTCTCGAAGCTAAAAATTTTGTGGGCGCACTGAAGAAATCTCTGCGGGTGTATATTCTCTGGTTGGGGATCTTTTTGCTTGGATTTGTGG
>CAZEWQ010000068.1:0-2730 GCA_964516255.1 uncultured Candidatus Saccharibacteria bacterium | reverse complement strand
CTGGCTACATCGATTAAAATTGAATCAACCTCATCCACAATAGCGAAATGATGAACCCCAAAGTCCCCTCGCGGATTCGTCTGCACAATGTCGTCGAAGCTCCTGGCCATGTTATCGCGCAAATAGTCAAAACCAAATTCGTGGTTAGTTCCGTACACTACATCGCATTGATACGTCTCCCGACGCGAAACGGGTTTTAAATGTCTAGCATACTCGTCTTGAAATTCGGTTCCCTCATAAGTTAGGTCAAACACATAAGCTTTCTCCTGCATAATCACGCCCACAGTCACCCCCAAATAGTTGTAAATCGGCCCCATCCAACCGGTACCATGTCGTGAAAGATAATCGTTAGGAGTCACCAGATGCGCACCTTTCCCCGCTAAACAGTTTAGATACAGAGGAAAAGTGGCAGTCAGCGTTTTTCCCTCACCTGTTTTTTGCTCAGCAATGTTTCCTTGATGCAGTGTAATACCAGCAATAAGTTGGGTGTCATGGGCGCGTTGTTTAAGGGTACGCTTGGCCACTTCACGAACTGTGGCACAGGCTTCGGGCAAAATCTCGTCTAGGTATTTTTTCTGCTCCTCATCGGAAAGGTCTTTAAGTTCATCCTTCCACTTCTGGGTTTTTTGCTTTATCTGCTCCTCGGATAATTTTTCAGCCTCCCCCTCCAAGGAATTAATTTCCTTCACCAAAGGCGTAAGTTTTTTCAATTGTTTCTCGTTCGAATCGAACAAAAAGGAAAGCATTACTATGGTATTTTAACACCTAGCGTCAGCAGGGATATTATCAAAACCACACGATACATCACAAAAACCCATAAGCGTTGACCTTTTAAAAAATTTAACAGAAATCTAATGGCGAACAATCCCACCAAAAAGCTGGTCACAAATCCCGCAAGTAGGGGCAAGGTCAGAAAAGAATCCCAATTAATCGAATTTTTGGTAATCTCATAAATTGCTGCTCCTACTACAAGTGGAACCGACAGCAAAAAGGAAAATCTTGCCGCATCTTCGCGCTTTAAACCAAAATACATCCCGGCGGAAATAGTTGCGCCCGCCCGTGACACCCCCGGAAGCAAAGCAAGACACTGAAAAAGCCCGATTACAAGTCCCTTGGTAAAACTCACTTTGCGCTCCACTCCCGGCTCTACCGCCGAAGCCTCAATTTTCCGCACACCTCTGTCAAAAAACATGTCAGCCACAAACATCAAAACGCTGCCCAGAATCAAAAACCAAAATACATAAGCGATTCCTCTGAAACTCTCTTCCAGCAAATCTCCCAAGTAAAATCCGGCCAGGCCCGCGGGAACATTGGACACCAACAAAACCACCCCGAATTTGGCGCGATCAGAATATTTCCCAAACTTTAACCAATTCGTTAGAAAGCCCCGTACCAAAGCCAAATAGTAAGACACCAAATCCTTGACGAAAAAAGCAATCAGAGCCAGAGCCGTCCCCAAGTGCAAAACCAGATCGAAAGTCAAAGTATGCGGCTGCCACCCTAAAAAATAGGGGACTATAATAAGGTGCGCCGACGAAGAAATGGGCACAAACTCCGTAACCCCCTGAACGAGCCCTAAAATTGCTGCTTGGTATATCAACATAAGCTCCATAAGTTAAGTTGGTTAAACGAACTACGCCCTCCCGTAAATTACTATGTTATCCGAATTAGTATAACCTGCCACCACATAAGTTTGGACATCCGTCAGAAACCCTTCCAAAAACGCAGTAAAAGTGTTGACCTCTTCTTGGTGCGTTTCGTGGTACATGCGATTGTAAATGACTAAACCATTCGGTATAGCCATATTTTTGACCGCCGCAGCAAAGTTACCGGAACTACCTAAATCCGGATACTTTTCGCCAATATAAGTGTCAACAATTACAACCTGAAAAGATCGGGGATCCAGTTCATATTCCTGCGGGTCGACCACCACACGCAAGGCATCGGCGATAATGACAGTGTGATTGGGAATCTTATCCAAATCAAAAAATTTTCTCCCCACATCGACCATAACTTGATCAATTTCTACACTGGTAATCGCCACCCCCGGAAATCTTTGGGCAATCATGTGTTGAATTGTGCCACCCCCAAGCCCCAGGATCAAAACATTTTTTAAATCGGGTTCCTGTTCTTGCAGGATTTTTACTAAATGCCCCCATACTAACCGTTCGGCTATCTGCGAATCGGGGTTTACAGACTGACTAAATCCGTCTACAACCAGTTTGCGGGTACTCCCAACCTCAAACACTTCAATTACACCGTTATATTTGGACTCCGTTTTGTAAAGTGTTCTTGGGATTTTTAAATCAGCGAATACAGACATTTTTTGGCTATCGTGATATTGCGGTTTTGGGTTTGATTTCAGAGATTTTACCCACGTACGGCCGCAAAACTTTGGGAACCTTCACTGATCCGTCCTTTTGCTGATTGTTTTCGAGTATGGCCGCCAAAGTGCGCCCAATGGCAATGGCAGTGGCATCGTTCATGTGTACAAACCCTTTTCCGCCTTCCCCAGTATAGCGAGTGTTTAGGCGGCGGGATTGGTAATCGGTCATATAATCGGAAGTCATTAGTTCCCTGTATCTTTCTTGCGAGGGCGTCCATGAATCTACATCGATTTGGCGATAATCCGGATTTCCCATATCCCCCGTGCACGTCACCACCACTTGGTAGGGGATCTCCAGTTGCTGAAGCAGATATTCTTGGATGGCTACCAGGAGTTCCTGCTCG
>CAZEWQ010000067.1:0-2744 GCA_964516255.1 uncultured Candidatus Saccharibacteria bacterium | reverse complement strand
CGCCGACAATCAACTATTGGTGATATCGAATTTGCCGTATCCACCAAACATCCGGAAAAAGTCATCAAACACTTTTTAAAATTTGACGAGATTGAAGAAGTTTTAGCCAAAGGAGAGAAAAAACTAATGGTAGTGCTAAAAAATGACGTGCAAGTAGACTTTAGAGTAAGCACACCCGAACAGTACGGATCCATGCTTCAATATTTCACCGGCAGCAAGCAGCACAACATTTTGCTTCGCACTTTCGCGCTGGAAAAAGGATTGTCTTTATCTGAATATGGAATTAAGCCCAAAAGCGCACGAAACGGTGCTGACGACGCTTTAGAAGAATTTGCCACCGAAGAAGCCTTTTACAAAAAACTGAACTTGCCCTACATTCCACCGGAAATTCGTCACGGAAAACACGAAATCGAACTGGCCCAACAAGACAAGTTACCCAAATTAATCGAATTTAAAGATATAAAAGGAGATTTGCATGCCCACACCATCGCTTCAGACGGGGCTAACACCTTAAAAGAAATGCGGGATGCAGCCGCCGATTTGGGATATGAATATCTGGGAATCTCTGACCACGCGCCCAGTGTCCAATCCCGCGGGTTAAAAGAGGTTGAGCGAGTTGTAGAGACCCAGCGCAAAATTATCGACGATCTAAACAAAGTAAAAAATCAAGTGCACTTACTGTTTGGATACGAAGTGAACATTTTAGTAGACGCCACTATGTCACTGCCGGATGAGATTTTGCAGCGCCTCGATTATGTCATTGCCGGAGTCCACACTTCCTTTGGCCAACCACGGGAAAAAATTACTAAACGATTGGTTGCGGCCATCGAACACCCACTGGTCGACATTATTGCGCATCCTATGGGGCGGCTTATTAATGAACGCGACGCCGAGGACGTAGATTGGCAAGAAGTCTTCGCCGCCTGTAAAAAACACAACAAGATCCTGGAAATAAATTCCTTCCCTAACCGATTGGATTTGGCCGATGACTTGGTGGCCGAAGCGGTGGAAAAGAAAATTAAATTGGTTGTAAACACGGACGCTCATTCTATAGTGCATTTATCGTTGATGCCGTACGGAGTTGATGTAGCTCAGCGAGGATTTTGCGAAAAGAGAGATATTTTGAATTGTTTGAGCGTAGAGGAGTTTTTGAAATCCTTGAAAAAAAGAAAAGTGTTAAAATGAAAATATAATTTAGTTAACCAAAGGAGGAAAAATGGTTGCACTTGGAAGTTTGCCGTTACTCATAATTCTCGCCCCATTAGCCTTAATCGCGATCTATTTAGTTGGAGTTTACAACTCTTTAGCCACCCTAAAAGTAAAAATAAAAGAGGCGTGGAGTCAAATTGATGTCCAGCTTAAAAGGCGCATCGATTTGATCCCCAATTTGGTGGAAACAGTAAAGGGATACGCCACACACGAAAAAGAGGTTTTTGAAAAAGTGACTCGAGCACGCTCGGCACTAATGGGCGCCCAAAACCCCGCCGAAGCAGGAAAAGCCGATAACATGTTGACCGGTGCCTTAAAATCGTTGTTTGCCGTGGCTGAGGCTTATCCTGAACTAAAAGCCCAAGAAGGGTTTTTGAACTTGCAAAAGGAGCTTAGCGACACTGAAAGTAAAGTTGCCTATGCCAGACAGTTCTACAACTCGGTGGTGCGCGACTTTAATACCAAAATCGTGGTTTTCCCTAACAATTTAATCGCGGGAATGCTGGGATTTGTCAAAGAGACTTTTTTTGAGGCCGAAGAAGCCGAAAGAGAAGCCGTAAAGGTCGATTTTGGAACGTCGGAGCAATAGGTAACGTAACGGCCATCTGAAAACTCGGTTATGGCGACTATCTACACTCACATTGATTCCAACAAGCGGGAGACGTGGTTGATAATGGCTTTATTTATTGCCATCGTGTCGGCAATCGGGTGGTTTGTGGGAGAATATTATTTTGAAGGTGCGGGATTCAGTTTTGTGGGTTTTGCCCTTATTTTCGCCGGAATCTCTAGCTTTGTCAGCTATTACCATTCGGACAAAATCGTTTTGGCCATTAGCCGCGCCAAAGAAGTTAAGGAATCCGACAATCAGTACTTATACAGGCTGGTCGAAAACTTGTGTATTGGGGCGGGGCTTCCTAAACCTAAAATTTACATGATCGAGGATTCGGCCATGAATGCCTTTGCTACCGGTCGCGATCCCGAACATGCCGTAATGTGCTTTACTTCCGGTATTGTTGAGGGTCTAGAAAAATTGGAGTTGGAGGGGGTCATCGCTCATGAACTTTGCCACATTGGAAATTATGATATCCGTTTAATGTCCATTGTCAGTGTTCTTGTGGGGACAGTTACGCTGCTGGCAGATTTGTTCACCCGTGGGATTTTTTATGGCGGAGGACGTAGAAGAGGTAAAAGTTCCGGTGGGGGAGGGGTATTGTTGGTAGCCGGCTTGATTTTGGTGATTTTGAGTCCAATTATTGCGCAATTGATAAAACTAGCTGTTGGGCGCAAACGTGAGTTTTTGGCAGACGCCTCGGCGGCACTTTTGACACGATATCCCGACGGATTGGCCGGTGCGCTACGCAAAATTTCAATGGATCGTGAGACCTTAGAAGTCGCCAACGGAGCCACCGCCCATTTATATATTGCTAATCCCCTGAAAGGACGGGGGAAAGGCGGTATTGCCAACCTGCTGAACACCCACCCTCCGGTTGACGAAAGAATAAAAAGGTTGGAGGATATGTAACATGGCAACAGAC
>CAZEWQ010000066.1:0-2798 GCA_964516255.1 uncultured Candidatus Saccharibacteria bacterium | reverse complement strand
GTTTGTACACTGGAAGTACGCCAGCCGGGGTACTATGAAGGTGGTGGAGTCCAACCCCTGCCTGGGGTTATTGACCCCCACGACACTTGGGGTTGGAAGGCCAATGGGCAGGTCCGAATCTGTGATCCCCACGGATATGACTGTGGTTGGTACCCCGCGCGGGGCATCACCAACGGATTCCAGCCCCGGTAGTAGTTTTGATGAGCCGACCACCTTCGATTTTAATAGCCGTGCGAATTACACGCCCCGCACGGCTATCTCTTTTTCCCCAACGTGATAACATACCCGTGTGTCATTTTCAGGATTAAATCCTCAGCAAATCTCGGCGGTAAAGCATTTAGAGGGTCCTGCGCTGGTTGTGGCCGGCCCCGGTTCCGGAAAGACCCGAGTTTTAACCCATCGCGTTGCCCACCTCATCGAAAAACACAACGTTCCCGAAACTAACATTCTATGCGTAACCTTTACCAACAAGGCCGCCGGGGAAATAAAACAAAGAATTTCCAAAATGCTAGGCGCCTCTAGCAAACTTCCTTGGGGTGGTACTTTTCACTCCATTTGCTCCAGAATCCTGCGAAAAGACGGGTTTCGCAATAAAATTCCTCCATCGTTTGTCATTTACGACACGGACGACCAACGATCCCTCATCAAACAGATTCAAAAAGATTTTGGCATTAACCCCAAACAAACTAAACCCAATGCCACGCTCGCCACTATTTCCAGCGCCAAGTCCGAGCTAATCCCCCCCACAGACTACCAAAAATTCGCCCACGGATACTTTCAAAAAACCGTGGCCAAGATTTACCCTGAATACCAAAAACGCCTGCGTGATAACGAAGCCTTAGACTTTGACGACCTTTTAGTCGAGACGGTCAACCTCTTTACCGCCGACGAAGCCACTCTCCAAAAATACCAAAACTTTTTCGAATATATTTTGGTGGACGAATATCAGGATACCAACAAAGCTCAATACGTTTTAACCAAGCTTTTGTCCAGCGCCCACAATAATCTGTTTGTGGTGGGAGACATGTCCCAGGCAATTTACAGCTTCAGAGGTGCCGACTTTCGAAACATTTTAAATTTTCAAAAAGACTATCCGACCGCCAAAATTTATAACTTAGAGCAAAACTACCGATCAACTCAAACCATTTTAGACGCTGCCAAAAGTGTCATCAAAAACAACTCCAACCACATTCCGCTTGATTTATGGACCAAAAACAAATCCGGAGACAAAATCACCTGCTTTACCGGCCGCAATCAAAAAGACGAAGCCGATTTTATAGTCGAGCGCATTTTAGACGCCACCGCCTCCGGTCGACAGTACAAAGACATGGCCGTTTTGTACCGTACTAACGCCCAATCCCGCAACGTTGAAGAGCACTTAATTCGAGCCAGCATCCCTTATCGCGTTATCGGCGGCTTGCGATTTTATTCCCGCAAAGAGGTCAAAGACATAATCTCATACTTGCGCGTCATTCATAATCCGAAAGACAGTGTCTCGTGGGCGCGAATTGTAAACGTGCCTCCCAGGGGAATCGGTGCCAAATCACTGGAAAGATTGAAAGCCGGTGGATGGGACTTAGACGAAATCGATGCCAAAACGAAGTTGCCCTTTAGCACTTGGGTCGGCGCTAGCGATGAGATGTCTACAGTTGAATTAATGGACGATGTCCTGGAAAAAACCGAATATGTCGACTGGCTCAAAAAGTCTTTGGACGAAGGAAAGGAAGAAAATTTGGCTCGCATTGAAAACATTGGGGAGCTGCGCTCGGTCGCCTCGGAATTTCTGGATCTGTCCGAGTTTTTGGAAAACGTGGCGCTAATTGAAAGTGCAGCCACTGCGCGGGGACTTGAAGATAACGCTGATGCGATCACTTTAATGACAGTTCATGCCAGTAAAGGTTTGGAGTTTCCTCTGGTGTTTTTGGCGGGTATGGAAGAAGGGCTTTTTCCTCACTCTAACTCGCTCATGGAAGCCGACGGATTGGAAGAAGAGCGGCGTTTATGCTACGTGGCTATCACTCGTGCTATGGATCAGGTGTTTTTAACTAACGCCCACTCGCGCTTGTACTTTGGAAATGTTCAAGCCAACTTGCCCAGCCGGTTTTTAAAGGAGATTCCCGTGGAGCTTTTGGATTTTAGAGGGTTTTCGCGCAGTGTAGCTTATGATGGAGGTGCAACCAAGCCGGAGGATGTCAATAAGTTTTTAGACGATATGGATTTGAGTCGAAGCAACTTCAGTTGGGAATAAAGTGAGACTAAAGTGGGAATAAACCCGTTTTCCATGGTTGTCATTATAACCTGTATAATGGCATTTGATGATTAAACCCAAAAAAGAACTTGGTCAAAATTTTCTGCAGGATTTGTTGGTGACTAACTTGATGGTTGATTCTTTAGGTATTGTCGCTGGGGATTCGGTTGTAGAAATCGGCCCCGGATTAGGGGCAGTTACAGATGTTTTATCTAAAAAGTTGCGCGACGAAGGTGGAGGTTCAAAGTTGTACGCGATTGAATTCGATCGAGAATTGGCCGACAAATTAAAAGCGAGATTCCCCGATAGTAAAAGCAACAAAATAGAAATCGTGAACTCTAACATCTTAGATTGGTTACCAAATTTCCAACCGGATTGCGGCTTCAAACTGATCGGCTCTCTCCCTTACAACATAACCTCGCCCCTTCTCCATTCTGTGGTTAAGTTGGCTAAACGCCCTACAGCCTGCGTTTTTTTGGTGCAAAAAGAGGTTGCCCAAAAAGTTTACGCCCAAGCCCCCAAAGCAAATTATTTATCCATTTTTATGCAA
>CAZEWQ010000065.1:0-2839 GCA_964516255.1 uncultured Candidatus Saccharibacteria bacterium | reverse complement strand
ACCGAGGTAGTCATCGATGAGATGATTGTACTCACCCGAAAATCTGACGCTGCTGCCATGGGCGGAGGTTCCTATGCGGACTCCGGCGAGGTTTACGGTAAGACAAGCGACGGTTCGGAAAGTGCCTCTTCGGTTCCTGCGCCCGCGGCCAGCGATGATATCGACTTAGACCAAGTGTTTGAAGATCTAGACGCCAAAGAGCCAAAAGAGCCCGAGGAAAAGGAGAAAGAAGGAAAAGAAAGCTAAGAAATAAGTATGGCTAAACCGACCAAAAGACGTAAAAAGATTCAACATCAAAAGATCAGCAACGTGTGCTACTTTACGCAGACGGGCACACGCCCTGACTATAAGGACGTGCTGGTGTTAAGAAAATTCCTGACCGATCGCTTCAAGGTTTTACCACAGAAGCTCACGGGACTCACGGCCAAAAATCAACGTCTTCTGTCGGAGGCTATAAAGCGGGCTCGATATATGGCTCTTTTGCCCTACACTGACCAACACAGCATGTTGTGACCTTTTCTTTGGTAAAATGTTCCTATGCCGATTGATGACGTGCCACAAATGGTCAATATAACGGAAACACGATCCAACAAAAAATCCTCGTTCAAAAAGTTTCAATATTTCTTACTGCTGGTAATTTTTAGCGTCGGCTTCTTTTTTGGAGGCTTTTACTTCGGCAAAAGGGGATTTGTCTACGAGTTAAAAACCAACCCACCCGAAATCACCGTCGAAAACAGATCTCCGACCGACCAAGACATTGATTTCGCCCTGTTTTGGGAAGTTTGGGATTTGATAGCCCAAAAACACTTGGATCGGCCGGTAAACGGGCAAGACATGCTATACGGGGCAATCTCCGGGATGGTGTCAGCGGTGGACGACCCCTACACTTCCTTTTTACCACCTCAAATAAATGAAATGTTCACCGATTCCTTAGGCGGCACTTACCAAGGGATTGGAGCCGAACTAGGCATGAAGGACGACCAATTAATTATCGTGGCCCCACTGGACGGTTCTCCCGCCAAAGCGGTAGGGGTAATGGCCCAAGACAGAATTTTAAAAATTGAAGGTGATGCTACCTTTGGAGTGTCAATCACTGAGGCGGTTTCACTTATTCGAGGGGGGGCGGGAACTGATATTACGCTTACCCTTCAACGGGGTGATGAGGATCCATTTGACCTAGTTATAACCAGAGGAGTAATCACCATTTCCAGCGTCACTTGGGAAGATAAAGGTGACGGTATCGCCTACATCAGAATTAGTCGATTTGGCCCCGAAACCAACCAGGAATGGTCTAAGGCCGTGACTGAGGTTAACACTAGAATGCGCGAGCTGGATGCCATCGTCCTGGATGTGCGTGGCAACCCCGGGGGCTATCTACAATCCGCAGTCTTCATCGCCGGAGAGTTTTTTAAAGATAAACCCGTCGTTTACCAAGAAGCCGCCACCGGAGAACAGCAGGAGCTGAAATCCGATAGGGTAGGGTACTTTGACAAAATTCCCGCTGTGTTTGTGCTCATAAACGAAGGTAGCGCCTCTGCTTCCGAGATCCTCACCACCGCCCTAAGAGATCAGTTTGGCGCTGTCGTCATTGGCACCCAAAGTTACGGAAAAGGGACCATCCAAGACGCCCAGGACTTCAAGGACGGCAGTGGACTTCACATTACTATTGCCAAATGGCTCACACCCAAAAAGGAGTGGGTGCACGAAGTGGGAGTTACCCCCGATGTAGAAGTTGAGGTATCCCCTGAAGACATTGAGGAGGAAAAGGATGTGCAGTTAGAGAAAGCATTGGAGTTAGCGAAAGAAATTTAATTGCTGGTGGGTAACTACTCTATAAATCGTAGCAAAGTCAAAATAATAACTCGACTGGTTTGGGTCGTGGGAATCTTGCTGGCCGTTGGATTTGCCGCTGTATATCTGAACCCCGGGCTTTTCCCCTTTGATGCCACCATTTTCAAACGTGCAGTTCAGACCGACAAACCAGCCACCCCGGAGCAAAAGAGGTTAATCAGAAAAGAACTCGTCTCCGAAGAATCGGCCATTATTGACGTAGTCGACCAAGTTTCTCCAGCGGTGGTGTCAATTATTATTGAAACCGTTAGCTTTGACTATTTTGCCGGCCCCCAAGCCTTCGAGGAGGGTATCGGCACCGGATTTATCGTGGACGCCGACGGAATTATTGTCACTAACAGCCACGTGGTTGCACTACAAGGTGATTACTCGGTGGTCTTAAAAGACGGCGAAACTTACGACGTTAAAAAGATTCACCTTGATCCTATGTCTGATTTGGCCATCTTAGAAATTGACGCCAAAAATTTGCCTACGGCGGAGTTGGGCGACTCCGACAATTTGCAAGTGGGACAGCGCGCCGTTGCTATTGGAAACGCTCTGGGAGAATATCAAAACACAGTGACCGTAGGGGTTGTCTCAGGCATTGCCAGACCAATTACAGCCTCTTCCGGCTTTGGGGGCGATGCCAAAACGTACGAAAACGTGATCCAAACCGACGCGGCCCTGAACCCGGGGAACTCAGGTGGCCCGCTACTAAATTCCTCCGGCGAGGTGATTGGTATAAACGTGGCCACTACTCGCTCGGCGGACAACATCAGTTTTGCCGTCCCCGTAAACACTTTGAAGCCGATTCTAGATGGATTTTTGCAGGAAGGACGCATCATACGACCATATTTGGGGGTTTCCTACACCATGATTCCTAAAAAAACAGCGGAATTGCGCCGACTCCCCGAAGGAGCATTTGTTCACCGTGTGGTAGTCGACTCTCCGGCTGATGAAGCGGGGGTTGAGCGAGGAGATATTATTATAAAAATGGCCGGTGAGCAAT
>CAZEWQ010000064.1:0-3064 GCA_964516255.1 uncultured Candidatus Saccharibacteria bacterium | reverse complement strand
GGTAGTGCTGATTGAACCAAATTGCCTCCGTGTCTCCGGTTTCGTCGCGCAAAACAGCTTTAGTGAGTCTTTTCCCAAACCTAGTAAAAATGTTATTGATAGATAAAAGTTCGGCTTTAATAGTCGCGGTTTCGTTTGGCTCCAGATCTTTTATCTTTTTAATCTTAGAAAAATCGTTGTATCTAAAAGGAAAGTGATACAAAAGGTCTTCCACCGTATCTATTCCCAGTTTTTGCAGCAACGCTCTATATTTTGGCCCCACCTTAGGAACCGCTGAAACGGGAGAGGAGAGGTTCATGTGGATATTATAATACGAAAGGTATAACCGAAGTAGCAATCAACGCCAAGGTAGCCACAATCAAAACGACTTTCACCAAAACCTGTTTTCTAAACGTTCTTCGCAAAGATCTTCGAATCTTTTTCAATATTGTCAACATCGACATAACGCGCCTCTAAGAAACTTTATAAAATTCTCTTTTTCCCAGCTTAACCGTGTCACCCGATTTAAAATCGATCACTTCCATAGGATTAGTAATTTTTTGCCCGTTTACTTCCACGCCGCCCTGCTCAATGTTTCTTTTTATTTCTCCGCCGGAATGTTTGTCTGCGCTCACCTCTTTTAAAAACGCCAGCAACGTAGTTTCTCCTTTTTTATCAACCGCAGCTGCGTTCTCGTCCGAAATCTCCCGTCTTTGTACGGTGGTCTCAAACCACCCCTCAGCCTTGCGCGCCTCCGCTTCCCCCTTAACCATGCCCACAATCTCCAAAGCCATTTTCTTTTTAAACTTCATGGGATTCTCGCCGCCCGCTATCTCCCTCTCAATTTCAGAAATCTCCTCCATGGGCACCTCAGTCAAAAGTTCCAAACCTTTCACAATATACTCATCAGAATAAGACATCGCTTTCCCATACATTTCCTCCGCCGAATCCGACAAGTTGATGCCGTTTCCTTTGGTTTTGCTCATAGTTCGGGCATCGGGTGCTTCCATTAAAGTGTTGGCGCGCACAAATTTCTCTTTACCCAAATAAGCTTTGCTTAAGTTTCGGCCTACCAGCATGTTAAAAATCTGATCAGTTCCCCCGATTTCCATGTCTACTTCCATCATCACTCCGTCGTACCCCTGCATCAAAGGATAAATTAGTTCCTGCACCCCAATCGGATCGCCCTCTTTCATTCTTTTGTCAAATAAATCGCGCTCAAGCATTTGCTGAACTGTGGTGTGGGACATCAATTTTATTAAATCCCCTAAACCTAACTTACTGAGCCAGTCGTAATTTCTTTTAAACTGCACCGGATTGTCGCCCTCAAATTCAATTAGTTGGGCCGCTTGTTCCTTCCATCCTTCTCGGTTTTTTTCGATTTGCTCGTCGGTTAAGATTTTTCTAGCGGTGTCTTTGTCGGGATCCCCTACTTTGGCTGTGTAGTCTCCGATTAAAAAAATCACTTCGTGGCCGAGCTGTTGCAAAATTCGCAAGGCGCGGATTCCCATGGCGTGGCCTACGTGTAGGTATGGTCCGGTGGGATCAAATCCTTGGTAAACTCGCAGACGCTCACCCGACATCAATTTTTCTTCTAAGGCGTCGTGTGAAGGATAAATATTGGTCACTCCACGAGTCAAAAACTTTTTAATTAGGGTTTTGTCAGTTGAAATTTTTGGCATAGCCGTTGGATTTATTGTACAAGTTTATCCGGGGATTTTCCATACGATTGGGGACAGTGGTCAAAAAGAATAATCTTCGATGGCAAAAACTTCAACCGGGCACTCCAGCTTATCCGCCACTTGTTGAACATGGGAAATTTTTTCTCTAGGGACTGCTAATATCGTTATTTCTCTACTGGCCACCCCACCCCTTGCCTCAAACGTGTCTGAAAGATCCGTTTGGATCGTGGTGGTGCCGTTTTCAGGGTGTTTTATAAATAGGAGTATGGGAAAATTTTCTCGAATCATCTCCTCCTGCAATGTTTCCAGTTCGTCTTTGTCCGGTTTCTCAAGGAATTCCAGCGTTGCTTCCACGTCCCACAGGTTCATCTCAGCACTTAGTAGTAGGCCCTGGCGAAAGTCCTTGCGCAGCTCCCCATCGTTGTTCTTTAATCTCGCAATGGCCGTTTTCAGTTCCTCAGCCCTTTTTTTTAACCGTTTCTCCGTGATGAGACCTGCTGCGAGCTTCGTATATAGACGGGAATCCCAGACTTCGTCAAAGTTAAAAAAGCTAACCAATTCTTCAGAAGCTGCCCCGCCAATCGCTTTTTCCCCAGCCATCGTAAAGGAGCGCGACTCGCGCCTCTTTTTTGCAGGGCGCAGTCCGTGTTTTAAAGCTCCGACTAAGGACGCCGACGTTGTTCCGTGCACGCCTCTGGTTTCTGTTTCCAGCATTGTTTTTACCAATTCTGGATTTTTTCCAAACAGTATAATAAGAGTGCCAAGTCGATCGATTTGGCGGAAATCTGCTAGGTGGTGGTCACTGGGTGAACCCAGGGGTATTTCAAACCCATTTATGGAGCCATGTCTCAGCATCTCATCCAACTCTCCTTGTATGGTTTCGTTTAGCTGTCCGCTGTCGTTTAATCTAGTGATGCAGGTGGCCAATCTTTGAGCGTCATCCTCAATACATTTTTCCCTGGGATCTTCAGACATCCACCTGCGCTCTAAGGCTTCCATGTAATATGGGCAGTCTCTTAACCAGGCAACGTGGGGAGAGGCCTCACTTGGGGGACTAGATTCGTTTGAAGGAGTATTTAGGTTTAGCATAGCCGTTGGATTTATTGTACAAGTTTATCCGGGGGGTTTCTACCCAATCTGCCTATTCAAAAAACTCGTATGGGATGTTAAAGTAAGCTTATGTCGAAAGATAATAAAAGCACGCCGCCCAACCCCCCTGACGCCAAAGAAACCTACATCGAAATTAGAGAAATCAAGCTTCCTAAATCGATTCTCTTACTGGTCGGTGCCATAATCTTATTTATCGCGGGACTAGTCTATTTTGGATTCGAATATAAATCCCAATTTATTGCGGCCCGCCTAGATTCCAGCGTTATCACACGATTCGAGTTAAACAAAGAATT
>CAZEWQ010000063.1:0-3113 GCA_964516255.1 uncultured Candidatus Saccharibacteria bacterium | reverse complement strand
GCCCGAATCTGAGGTCAAGGCCTTGATGAAGTTCATGACCATGGATACACCCAAATTCGAGGCTAAATTCATAGAGGGTGATTCAGTCAAGGTCAGCGAGGGTCCGTTTAAAGATTTCTTGGGCAAAGTAAGCGAAGTTAACGAAGAACAAGGGAAAGTTAAGATACTTGTGTCAGTCTTTGGCAGGGAAACTCCGGTGGAACTAGATTTCACCCAAGTAAGTAGTATTTAATCTCTGACACATTAACATAAAATGGCAACCAAACGTAGAAAAAAAGTAAAGACGCTTATTAAACTCAACATCCTAGCCGGAAAAGCAAACCCGGCCCCCCCTATTGGACCGGCACTTGGACAACACGGTGTACCCATTATGGACTTCTGCAAGGAGTTCAACGCTAAAACCAGCAAATTGGGCGATGATTTGATTCCTGCGGTAGTCACCGTCTATGAAGACCGCTCCTTTACTTTTATCACCAAGACCCCAATTACATCTTCCTTGATCTTGAAAGCAATTCAAAAAGACAAGGGATCCTCTATGCCAAACAAGGAGAAAGTAGGAACAATCTCCAGAAAAGCCTTGGAAGAAATTGCCGAAATCAAAATGCCTGACCTAAACGCCAACAGCTTAGAGGAGGCCGTCAAAGTGATTGCCGGAACCGCAAAATCCATGGGAATAGAGGTTGAAAAATAAAAGATGAGCCAAGACACCCCCCACACAATTGAAGAGGCCGTAAAATTTGTCAAGGAAAAGTGCAAATGTTCTTTTGATTCAACCATTGAAGCCCATTTTAACCTAAACACTGACCCCACCAAGCAGGAACAGAACGTTAGATTCTCTATTACCCTACCCCACGGCACCGGAAAAGTAAAAAAGGTGGCCGTTTTTGCGTCTTCCAAAGTAAAAGACGTTGACCTGGAACTCAGCGAAGACGACATCGACAAGATAATAAAGGGGAAAATCAAACCCAAAGTCGACTTTGAGGTCTTAATTTCCGAACCGGGATATATGCCAAAGCTTGCCAAGGCAGCCAAGATCCTAGGCCCGGCCGGCGTAATGCCCAGCCCCAAATCCGGAACCGTCACCGACAACGTGCAAAAAGCGGTTGAACAAGTGAAAAAAGGAAAAATGGAAGTAAAAACCGAACCCAACGGAAACGTAATACACGCCGTGATCGGCAAGAAAAGCTTTGACGATAAACAACTTATTGAAAACTTTGAGGAGATTCACAAAGCTATAATGCAAAACCAACCGGCCAAGCTAAAAGCCAACCTAATCAAATCCTGCTTTCTATCCGCTACCATGAGCCCTTCTATGCAGGTTGCGATCTCCTAGGCGTCTAGACTCCAATGTAAGCATCGACTTTGTTCCGAAAAACGCTCAAAACTCCCGAATCCATCTCAAAGGTTTTTTCGGATTTTAAGCCCTTATCCAACACAATCTTCCCCTTGATCAAGGTTATGAAGTTCACGTGCTCAAGTAGCACATCAAACTCGCCGGCATCATTCGCCGAAGTCAAACTTTCCGCCGCCCCTTCATATAGGTTTTTGTTACGGGTTTTTATCGAAACAGCTAAATGATCTGTGTGATCCACAAGCCTCCTAACTCAAAATATGTCATTTGATGTCAGACGCTGACCCAATAAACATAAAGCGATCGTCCGACACTGTATCATAGTGCCCATCCATAATATCTTTGACGTCAGAAACAGTTGTATCCAGGGGCACAAAAGCTCCCGCCCGTCCGGTTTGCTCAGCCGCCACAAAAAAATTCTGGGTCATGTAACTTTGCAGTTTCTTCGCTCTTTTATAGCTGACGGCATCGTCTTCCGAAAGCTCGGATTCCCCTACCAAAGATACAATCCGCTCCAAAGAAGCGGCTTTTTTAAGCAAACTTTGGGCGGCTACAGCCACATAAAAATGCAGGGGAGTTACGATTGTCGGGGTTAAAAAAGACGACCCCGAAGCAAGCAGATCAATGGCAGGAAAGCGCCCCAGCTGGTACACATCCCGTGATAACACAATGGCTGAATCCAGGTATCCCGAAATCTCCTGCACTGCTTGATCCAAAACGTCATCCGAGGGCAAGTAAATTGCTTCGATGGCGGTAACAGAGGATTTTTTTGCAGAGACCAGACGTTCATGAAGTTCACCAATCTCGGAGGTCAAAGTAGATTGGTAACCGTCTTCCGAGGGAAGATTACTCAAGAGAAGTGACAACTCGCTACCGGCCTGGGCAAATCTAAACATGTTATCAATAAAAAACAGGACGTTTTTACCCATCTCGTCCCTAAAATACTCAGCTTGAGTAACAGCAGCCAATCCGGTTAAGTACCTGACCGAAGGACTGGAACCCATACTGCCATATACCAAAGAAACGGCGGGCAAAACGCCCGATCGTTCCAGTTCCTCGTGTAACTCGTGACCTTCCCGAGTTCTCTCCCCTACTCCACCGAAAACCGAGACGGTATTACCTTTGTCTTTACTTACAACGTTGTGTAAAATCTCGGTCAGTAGGATCGTCTTCCCCACCCCGGAGCCGCCAAAAAGCCCGATTTTTCCACCCTCAACCAAAGGGGAAAATAAATCAACCGCCTTAATCCCCGTTTCTAGAATTTTTTCTTTGAGCGCTATCTTGTCATATCCCAGCGGCTCTCCATGGATGGAACGTTCTTGCGTGTGCTTCAACTCTCCACGACCGTCTCTGGGCGCTCCAAACACGTCCATTACCCGCCCTAAAACCTCACTTCCAACCGGAACCACCAAGTCACTAGCCGATTTAACCACCTCCGCTCCACGATAATAGCTACCAATTGATGACAGAGCCACGCACAAATATACATTTGGCCCCGAAGATCTGTACACTTGCATCTTCACTTCACTGTGCTCTTTGAGTTCCAATATTTCGTTAACATGGGGATTATCGGCCCCCTCCAAATCAAAGAAAACTTCCACGATGAAATCTTTTATGCTAATAATTTTTCCTGTTTCCATATATATATATTATAAATAGGAGAACATGAAAAAATCAGAATTACGTAAAATAATTATTATTTGAACTAATTTTTTTGTGGTTTTTATATATATTATATATATATATATTATAAATAGGATAA
>CAZEWQ010000062.1:0-3258 GCA_964516255.1 uncultured Candidatus Saccharibacteria bacterium | reverse complement strand
CTGAAACGTTAACCCTTTCCTGCCTGGTCGTATCTCTATCCCTAACCGTTACCGTATCATCTTCCAATGTTTGATAATCAACCGTTACACAACTTGGGGTGCCGATTTCATCTTGAGATAGATACCTTTTACCAATATTCCCACGATCGTCCCAAGCCACCGAAATTCCCAACCCCAACAAGCCCTCAAAAACCCCCCGCGCCTTTTCAACCAATTCCGGCTTATTGTGCACCAAGGGAAAAATCGCCACCCGATAAGGCGCGATCTTCTTGTCCAACTTCAAAACTACCCTGTCCCCCTCTTCGCTGTACGCGTCAAACAACAGAATCAATAGCAGGCGACTCAGTCCAAGCGAATACTCCACCACATGCGGAATAAACTCCTCCCCACTTTCCTCATCGCGATAAGTAAAATCCTCGCTCGAAAACTCACTGTGTCGGCGCAAGTCCCAATCCCCTCGGTAATGGATCCCTTGAAATTCCTTCCAACCAAAGGGGTAGTTATACTCAATATCCGTCGCCACTTTATTGTAATGGGCGCGCTCCTTAAATTCCTGATTACGCAAGCGTAAATTATCCTCCTCAATTCCCAAACTCTTCAGCCACTCAACCGACGTGACCTTGAATTCATCAAAAAATTTATCTGCATCCTTAGGATTCACATACATTTCCAGCTCCATTTGTTCAAATTCGCGCGTTCTGTGAAAAAACGGACCCACTTTAATTTCGTTTCTAAAGGCCTTACCAATCTGTGCTACCCCAAACGGAAGTTTTAAGCGCATTGAGTCCTTAACCAATTTATAATTATAAAAAATAGGCTGGCAAGTCTCCCCTCTCAAATAAGCCTTAGCTTTTTCTTCCTCGACAGTACCTATACCGACTTCAACCAAATTATTAAAGCGTTTCGCCCCGGAGAGTTTGTTTCCATCAGGACTCAAAAGCTGATTCTCCTCTACAATCTTATTAACTTCCTCGGGAGACGCCCCATCAACATTAATTCCCAACGCGTCCTCAATCAAATGATCGGCACGATACCTCTTGTTAGTAACTACGTCTTCTACCATCACATCGGCAAAGGATTCTGTGTGCCCGCTAGCCTTCCAAACCCGCGGATGCGAAATGATCGCGCTATCCAAACCAACCACGTTCTCCTGTTTATGTACAAACTCCTTCCACCATAAATTGCGCAAGTTCATTAAAATTTCGGCACCCATGGGACCAAAGTCATAGGTGGCCTCCCAACCCCCATAAATCTCCGACGACTGAAAGGCAAATCCGCGACGCTTACACAAAGATGTTATTTTTTGCAGTTTATTATCACTAGTACTCATAACTCCCTCGATTTTACCCCGTCAACGTGCGATCTCCAAACTTTTAACCCGCGATCCCAAAGTCTCGCGTATAAATCCCCGAGCCAACTCTTCGGCACCGGCAAAGTCAGCAGAGCCATAAGACTTACTAACCTTCCCTGTCAAAGCGCTTAAAGCCTGCGCAACCCCTTCCGAAACCGAAGCAATGTATCTTAAATCGTATCCCAAAACTCTAAGCAAATTCACTTCAAAAACTCGCGCGGCCTGCTCGATTTTGCAATCCTCACCATCAAGATAATCTAAAGTTTTAATCAACAAATCAAAAATATCCTGAGCTGAGCCGGTATCATCCTCTTCTGCAAATCTATGCACCAGTTCCGTAACGTAAAAGCCACATAAACTCTTATCCAAATCGCGCTTAACAGTGCTAAAGGTGTTTAAAGGCTTCACTTCGGTGATTATTTTGTAGCCCCCATTCCCCTCGGAAATTTCCACCACGGAATGGTTTAAAGTATCAAGTCCCCCACGCCTTCTGGAATTGATTTTACGCACCCCTTTAGCCGTAGCACTTATTTTGCCTTTATCTTGGGAAAGTAAGGTAAATATCTTGTCTGCCTCCCGCCAATTGATTGACTTGAGCACGATGCACTTTGTTTTGTAACGGTTCATGACCTAAATCGCGCACTCAAATTCATGTGCGTATACTCGCTCTTGCGCTCAAAGTCCCTGGGTGTACTCTAAATCCTTGCTAACCTCAAAGGTTTCGGTTGTGCCTCCCACAGTCACTGTGTGTACCTCTGAGTCAATACCCGACTGTTTTTGGATATAGAGATCGTAAACACCCTCTCCAACCGCTCCTTCGGGCAAGTAGTATCTAAAGGTCATAACACCCGACTCGCTGGGACCCAGCTCCAAGTACCCGGTAAAAACGGACTTGCCCATTTCCCCTTCAATCTCTTTGGTTTCGTCTGCCGACCCTTCCACCGAAATTAACTCCGATTCGCCGGGCGCATACACTCGCACCCAATCTCTAAACCTCTTCAAAAATGCGCCATACTCCGCTGAAGGTTCGTTGTAAGTGTAAGTCAATTTTACTTCCCGAACCCACCTACCGTTCTCCTGCGTCAAAGTATGATCGACCTGCTTGTCTACAAACCAGTTGGTTTTGTCACCACCTAAGTTTGTTTGCACCACGAAGCTATAATCACCCTTTTCAGGCTCTACAATCCTTCCGGCAACATTGTACTTTTCTAACAACCTCTGAGCTACCGGATCGAAATGGTACGCCACAAGGTGCTTCCTTCCGGCCAGGTCAACTCCTTTATTCACCAGTTCAGGCCACAAACCCTTATCCGACTCAAAGACGTTAACAAGCATAGCTTCCATCAAATCACCCAAGACCTTTTTCCTTCCCACCTGTTCTTGCAAAGCCAAGCTGGCAATATTTTCCAACTCCAAAATAACGTTGCTTGAATCATAAGTAACGCCGTTCACTGTCACCGGACCCGTTACCTCTATAAACTCGGAGATCACGTCGGTGTCAATGGCAATCACCCCATCCACCGGTTTTATTTCCCGCGGAGCGATGCGCATTCCTAAGTTATAAAACTCGGTCATAAATAAGTCGACCGCCGTAGGAAAGTCAGGTGAAATGTTGGCATCCCTCGAAAACATTCGCTCCACCTTCAAATACTTTTGGTAGGCCGGCGGCACCGTGGGAAAAGTGTGAATCGCGTCAATGGCATCCAACGCCAAATCAACGCTGTACATATCCTTTGAGGTAAAATCCGAGGTCAGCAGACCATTGTGCATCTTAAAGGTAGCGTAGTTGGTCCAAAATCCACCGGTTGCCCTAATTTCCTTATCATTTTGCATGATAATCATGTACCTTCTCTCACCCGTGTTTACACCCAACAATCCGGGAATGATGGTCAAGGCTTCTTTGATAT
>CAZEWQ010000061.1:0-3328 GCA_964516255.1 uncultured Candidatus Saccharibacteria bacterium | reverse complement strand
CGCGTTAAAAGTTTTGATCATAATCCCCATTTTCTTTTTGGCCATCAACAAGCGGGTAAGTTATTTTCCCCAAGTCCGAAAAGATATTCACGCTTACGAAACGGCCATCGTCGATTTGCTGGAAGGACGCAATCCTTACGTTTGGACACTGGAATCATTTTCTAATCCGGATGATCCCGGCAATCATGGATTCGCTTATCTGCCCGCCATTTTATATCTGTACGCCCCGCTATATTTAATTTATTTGGCCTCGTCAATTCCCTTTGAAGTGCTTTGGAAAATTCCGGTTTTGTTGGCGGATATTGGAATCGGGCTTTATCTGATCAGAGTGTTTTACAAAAAAGATTATTTGGCACTGGTCGTATCACTTTTGCTTTGGTTTTTTAACCCCTATTCGTACCTGCGGTCGGGGTACGCCTACATTGATCCCATAACTATTTTTTTGATGCTTTTAGCCTTATACTACTTGGAAAAAGACGATGTTAAAGCGGGCGCCCTCTACGGATTATCGATTGCTTTTAAAACTTTTCCCTATTTGCTTTTTCCCATTTTTCTATTGAAGTCCAAGAATAAATTAAAGTTTTTAGGTGCCGGATTAGTAATTGCCGTCGCCATCAGCCTCCCTTTTTTGCGCAGCCTGACCGATTTTACAACTTACATCAAAGGGTCACTCTTAGTCCACGGAGATCGGTTTATTCAAGGCCGGCCTTTTTTGTACTACATTCGGTACTACTACAAAATCGAGCTTTTTGAGCTGATCCCTTTTAAGGTTTATACGCTTTTGGCCAGTTTTTCCGGATGGGCGGTGGTGGCCATTTTATACTTTAAAAAGTGGGTTACCGACAAATATACTTTGGCCATCGTCCCCTTTTTGACTTTTTACCTGTTTACGCCGGTTTTGAATCGCACTTATTTGATTTGGTTTATTCCGGTTTACATTATCGGCAGTTACAACTTTTTTGTTCGCCGCGGCGTAGGTGGAAAATGGGGCAAGCCCCTGTTTTACCTGTCCCTGCTTGGTTATTACGCTTTTTACTATTGGTACCTAGCTCAATGGAAAGACGGCTTTCACATTTGGCATCTCTAACTGCAACTGATAGCATAAGGATTACAAGAATGAAGCAACTTCGCGGAAAACATGTAAAGAAATTTTTCAAGAACCGGCCTGACAGGGGAAAGGAGATTGTTTTGATCCTCGAAAACGTACAGTACGCAAAAAACGTTGCCGGGATTTTCAGAACCGCTGTAGGGGCAAATGTTAGCAAGATAATTCTTACGGGGATATCAAAGACTCCCCCTTTTGGCAAAGATCTCAAAAAAGTTTCCCGTGGAAGGGAGAACAACGTGAAATGGGTGTACAACCAAACGACTACCGAGGTGATCCCTTCCCTAAAAGAAGAAGGCTTTACCATCTTAGCGATCGAGCTCTCCGAGGAGGCCATTACCCATTCGGAGCTTCCCGAATACATCAAAAACAAAGACAAGATATGTTTTATAGCTGGGAATGAAGACTCCGGTGTCAACAGGACAACCCTTGAATTGTGCGATAAGGCGGTAATGATTCCCATGTATGGCAAAGGAGCAAGTTTAAATGTTACGATAAGCGTTGGTATTGTTTTATTTAGTTTTTAGAGGGAGGTGATCAACTAAACTAATATGAAATTAGCGTTGAGTACAGCACAGTCTGCCACAACGAAAGTTAAAATACTCCCGAAGATTGATCTCCTCTCTGTATTGTCAGAGGAGGTCTTATTGTCCATAGCCGGAAAGCTTGGTGTTACACTATTCCATACGGATGGAACAAAATGCGACACAACTAGTGGATGTAATTGTTAGTACATTCATGTGCGCGGTAAGAGAAGCCTCTCCTCCCGTGGGTTGGAGTGTGTGATGAAATTTGATGTTAAAGAGTTGGAAGAGATCTATTTAAAGTCGTTGTCTTTAGATGAGCGCATTGCCCTTCTTGACGAACTCAAACCCAGCGAGCACGAAAGCATATATAATGAGAGGTTGAAAAGGTGGAAAAATGTATTTTCGAGGGGTGGTGACCACTATTTTGAGCAGCGGTTGAGATGGTCAGGTATTACCAAGACACAACTCCAAAAGATACTATGTGACGCAGAAAGAACTTCGCGGGAAGATTTCGCACCACCGCCTTGGATCCCGTACCTCCAAAAACTAATTTCCTTCGCACAACGGGCAAAAATTAAATCGAAAGCGACTTATAAGTATATCTATGATAGCGATCCCATTCCGTTTGAAGACCTGCTAATACCTTTCGTGGAACTCGCTGAAGAAGAACTCAAATGTAAGATAACCAGGGCGAGTTACAATACACTCGCAAAAGGCGCAAAGTGTGATCTCAAAAGATCGTTGTTAAAAAAGTTATTCGAGGTATCCGCTCAAACTTTCCTTCAGGAATTCTACGAACGCCAAGATGACCGCAATGCATATTATAAACAATATATACATTGGGTAAGGAGGGGTGGTTACAGAGAGATATTTCTAAAATACCCCGTCTTGGCTAAATTGGTATCCACATGCTCCGTTTTTTGGGTAAACAACTCCGTCGAATTAATTAGCAGGTTCAACAAGGATATGTTTGAGATTCAAGACATATTCCTGGAGAACAGGAGGCCACTAGAAAAAGTAACCCACATCGAAACCGATTTATCCGATCCGCATAATTGTGGGAAAGCGGTAAACATAATCTGGTTCAGTGGAACAAGAATAGTTTATAAGCCTAGAAACTTAGCTACAGAGCAGCAATTCTACAGATTCGTAACCTGGTTAAACAAAACTAATAAAAACTCCGATTTAAAAGTTCTAAAAACCATCGATAAGAAAAAATATGGTTGGGTAGAATACATACAACAGGAGGAATGTTGTTCGCAAAAGGAGGTGGCAGCCTTCTACTACAATGCAGGTTGTTTGCTATGCACACTGTATCTGTTAGGTACAACGGACTGTCATTACGAAAACATTATTGCAAATGGTATCAATCCTGTCCTGATAGACACGGAGACGCTACTGACACCACTAGCTGTTTCAAATGATAAACCGATTAATGATCTTGAACGGTTATTAGATACTATATATGGAAAATCTGTAGCGAGGACAGGACTCTTGCCTCAGTGGTCCCTTTCCTCTGACGGGCGGGTATATGATAACAGCGGGTTTGGAAATGTTAGCAGCCAGGAGGCACCCTTTCCAACGAGACGATGGTACGACATTAACAAGGATTCCATGTATTTTCAGTACGAACAGCTGCCCTCACTGCCGGCAAAGAACGTGGTATATCTTCGTGGTAAAGCAGTCAATCCCCACA
>CAZEWQ010000060.1:0-3366 GCA_964516255.1 uncultured Candidatus Saccharibacteria bacterium | reverse complement strand
GCCCCCCAGACCCATTTCAAGCTTTGGACTCTCGGCACTGAAAGCCGTTGTATACCATGAGGTTACAGACTACAAATATTATCTGCACGACAACGAAGGCAATATTCACCTTGCCGAGACTAACGAAGATCACGTGGCCAACAAGCAACTTTATTTGGGGGTTGACTAAGGTTAGGGTCTGATTAAGGCTTCCCATCCACCAAAATTTCTATCAGCTCTTTAGACACTTTGATTCCGTTCTCTTGCAAGATTTCATCTTTGGCATAAAGATTGACCTCGGCGTTAAAGCACAATTTCAAAGCGTCCAAAAAACTGCAGTTAATGTCGTAAATATCTTCCCCTCTTGTGAGACGCAGGTAAGTTTGGTAATTTCCATCTTTCACAAAATACAAAACGGCACATGAAAATCTAGCACCCAAAAAATTTGCGGTGTCTAAAAAAACCTTGTGTATATCCGGCTGAGCCAAGTTATCCGAAGCATTTCCTAAAACTTCTTCCACCTCGGACTGGTCTACATTTAATATCAAAAGTTTGGCTTGATCCTTGTTTAAGAAGTAAGCCACATATAACCCCACAATTTCTGTTGGGATAAAAGCAATCAGCTCTAGCTTTCTAAGCATAAATTTCGGCAGAGCAGGAAATTTTTAGTATAATGCATAGTAACTAAGATAACGCACAATTATTAAAAGATTATGAAATTGTGTGTATCTTGCCCGAATATGCCCAAAACACCTTTAATACAGTTTAAAAACATAGTCAAAGAATACGATTCCAAAGAAAGCAGTGAGGAGCAAGTTAAAGTGTTGAATGATGTTTCCTTTTCGGTGGACAAGGGAGAGTTTGTATTTTTAGTCGGTCCGTCGGGTGCGGGAAAATCAACTTTGGTAAAAATTCTTATCCGAGAGGAGGTTCCGAACGCCGGGGAAGTGATTTTTGATGGAGAGGATGTTTTAAGCATCCCTCAAGATCAGATTTCTGATTTACGTCGACGCATCGGGGTGGTCTTTCAGGATTTCAAATTATTAAATTCCAAAAATGTGTTTGAAAACGTGGCGGTAGCTTTAGAAGTAACCGATTGCCCCAAGGAAGTTTTAAATGACGTAGTTCCCAACGTCTTGAGCATGGTGGGCATGACCAAAGATATGTACAAGTTTCCCGAACAACTTTCCGGTGGGGAGAAACAACGTGCTGTTATTGCTCGCGCCCTGGCCCACGAACCGGACGTGTTAATTGCGGACGAACCCACCGGAAACATCGATCCGGAGGCCACTACACAGATTATGGAAATTTTAAAAAAGATAAATGATTTAGGTACCACCGTCATCATGGCCACACATGATCAGCACATAGTCAACCGGTCCAAAAGACGGGTTGTTCGACTCGAAGACGGGGTGGTAATATCCGACAAGAAGGAGGGTAAATATGAGTAACACTTGGAGTTCCATCTCAAACCTGTTAAAGCGGGAAAAATTGCTCTTTAGTTTGAACATTACGGTTCTGACGGTAACCTTTTTGCTTTTGGGAACCCTAGTAAGTTTGATTGTATTCGGACGGGCGACTTTGAAATCGTTGGAGAGTCAAGCCCAAATAACTATTTTTTTTAAGGACGGTTTTGGAGAAGAGAATATTTTGAATTTACAAACCCGCTTGGAGAGTGATGAGCGAATTCAAGCCGTGAAGTATATTTCTAAGGAGGAAGCGTACAAGATTTTTGCCGAGTTAAACAAAGATGAGCCTCTGCTTTTAGACTCTATTTCCGCGGATATTTTGCCGGCCAGTTTAGAGATTAGGGCCAACAACATTAAAAATCTGGAGCCCCTCTCAGAGGAATTTAAAACCATCGACGGTGTGGAAGAAGTTAAATTTTTCAAGGACGTGGTGGAGAGGTTTAAAACCTTCGCCCGCATTTTGTATATTGTGGGATTGAGCCTGGTGGGGGTGTTTATACTCATTTCTTTTGCTGTTATTTCCACAACCATTCGAACTGCCATTACTGCCAAGGGGGAGGAAATTGCCATTCAACATTTGGTGGGGGCTTCTGAGTCCTATATTAAAACCCCATTAATCTTTCAAGGTATGTTTTTTGGTTTGGTGGCAGCCTTTTTGGCAAGCATCTTGCTCAATGCGGCTTCCCTATTTTTGCATTTCGGGGTTAATTTATTTGGGAAAGGGGCACTATTTAGCATTGGGGGCCTCCAGATTAACATGGTTGCCTACGGAATTATTCTGTCGTTTTTGCTGATTCTGTCGGGGTGGGTGCTGGGCACACTTAGCAGTTACTTTGCGGTTAAAAAATACTTAGGGCGCTAAACCTAAAACTCTCATGAAGGCAAGAAAAGCAGTTTTGTTCATATCCATGGCACTATTCTTGGCGAATTTTTCGTTTAGGGTTAGTGTTCGGGCCGAAGACAGTAGCCCAAGCGGGTTGATTACGGAGGACGAAAGAAAAGAGTGGGAAAGGATACTGGAAAAATATACCAAAAAGCTGATAAAGACTCAGGAGAAGGGGAAAACCTTGTCGGGCGAAGTCGAAGTATTTGATGAAAAACTAACCATTACCCAATCAAAAATCAGTAATTCCACCATTAAAATTTCCGGCACCGAGGAAGAAATTGGTGAACTTTCGCAGGATATAGGAAAACTGGGCGATCGTATTGAGCGGCTAAAGGAAGCCACGGATAAACAACAGAGGATTTTGGAAGAGAGAATGCGGGAAAAATATATGAGCAAGGAAAGTTCGCCCATTATGGTGGTCTTTGGTTCTGAAACTCTAAGTTCCTTAGTGCAGAAAGCCAAATATCTGGAGGTGATGGGATTGCAGGACACCAAACTTTTGACTGAAATGGAAGATACCAAAAATAAGTTCGATCAGCAAAAGGGGCTGTTGGAAGGAAAAAGGGAAGAGGAGGAACAACTAAAAGCGCAGCTGCAAATTGAGAAAGGTAACTTGTTGGGCTATAAGACCTCATTGGAAGGTCAGCAGGATGAAAAGGAACAGCTTTTGGAAGATACCAAGGGCGATGAGGAAAGGTACCAAAAAATAGTAAAGGAGGCCCAGGAAATATTAGATGCCTATAAGGCGTTTTCTCAGGGCACCGGCTTGGGTGTTATTGGACCAAACGGACTGGGCGGCGGTAAAGGGGGTTGGTACTACTCGCAGAGGGATTCTAGGTGGGCCAACAACAACATTAGAGGGTCGTCATATTCACTTAAAGACGCGGGGTGTTTGGTGTCCAGTGTGGCTATGTTACACAAATACTACGGCTATTCCGCTGACCCCGGTGATATAGCGGACGTGAATTCGTATTTCTACTTCGGAGATATGCGCATACCTTGGCCGGCACCGGGGGGTCGCGGTTACAGGCT
>CAZEWQ010000059.1:0-3456 GCA_964516255.1 uncultured Candidatus Saccharibacteria bacterium | reverse complement strand
GTTGCTTCTCTTTAAGCAGACTAAAAACCTAAAAAAGTTCTGGTCTTTGGTGGGCGGCTTTCTAAAGAATCCCTTCATCTTAACACTGGCGCTGTTGTGGCTTTCTCGGCTGGTGTCGCTGTACTTTTCTAAAAATCTACAATCAAGTATTTTTCTCTTGGGATTTTTCACCACGGTAGTTGCACTAGGTTTTGTTCTCTATACCTATTTCTTTCGTCGGAAATCGCCGCAGCCGGTGTCGTCCCAAATCCTCGACTTTATAAAAGCATATATTTATATTGTCTTAGCCGCCTGTCTCTTTGGTTATTTCCAAATTTATTTGTATACCCAGTACGACAAAATAATCGGTGCTCTGTGGAATGTACCCGGCCACCTTCCTCGCGTGGGGTCGACTTTTTGGGACGTAAACCACTTTGGGGCGCTGCTGGCGGCACTTCTTCCCGTATTGGGAATTTTTATCATTACCGCACCTAAGATTAAGCAGAAAATATTTTATCTTCTCACCTTTTTGCCCATTGCCGGAATTTTGCTTTTGACCAGTTCGCGTACGGCTTGGATGGTAGCCTTTTTTGCCTTTTTAACTTTTGTCACCCTTTTTCTCATCCGCAAATTTAAGTCCAAAGGAGTTTTGATAATTCTTGCCGCCATTGTGCTAGTTACAACGCCGTTGGCTATCGAATATTCCCACAAGTCCAGCCCCTTTAGAGCCCTAATCAAAAATTATTTCCACTATCGTATGGATTCTTTTGATTCCCATCTTCTTTTGTTGAGGGGTGCCGTTGAGATATTCGAAGAGTATCCTATCTTGGGTGGTGGTTACGGTAGTTTCTTTGAACACTTTTCCAGAACCGAGGTGGCTGCCGAACTTTTTGGTAGAGACCCCGCCGCGCTGAACACTCGCGTTCCCGCGCACACCATTTGGGGAGAACTTGCTTCCGAAACCGGGGTCGTCGGGTTGTTTATCTTTATCTTGTTTGTGGCGGTCGGTTTATTGCCGTTACTTCACACCGCCCTGAATTCAAAAGATAAATCTGTTTTTCTCACTTCTGCGGCCATGTTCTCCGCTCTTGTTGGGTGGCTACTGGCCGGAATATTTTATTCCTACAACGCCGAGTTCTTTTGGCTCGTGTTGTTCTTATATTTTTTCTACGGGTTTTCTGTTTGCGGGGTGTCTGATTTAAAGAAAACCTTAGGGGAGAAGTTGGAAGAAATTTTGGGATACTTTTCTCAAAAAACCTCAATTGGGGTATATCTGGTGCTTTTGGTGGCTCTGATAATTATTTTTGTGGGGTTGGGCAGAACTCACTTAATCCCTTGGGATGAAGCCATTTACGCCAAAATTGCCAAAAACATGGTGGAGACGAAAGAGTTTATATCTATGCGTTGGCAACCGGGAGTACCTTGGTACGAGAAACCACCCCTGTTTATGTGGTTAATGGCGGCTTCTATGAGCGTGTTTGGGGCTAATTCCTGGGGGGCTAGGATACCTTCGGCCCTGTTCGGGTTTTTAACCGTAGTGCTGACTTACTTCATGGGCAAAAAAATGTTCGGTAAGACCGCCGGTCTCATTTCGGCTTTGGTTTTGGCAACCACTACCCAATACATTTATTACGCTAGAGCTTCTATGCTTGATGTGACCACTACCTTTTTTATTGCGACTTCTTTATATTTTTACTTTAAGGCTCAAACGGGAAAAGCCTATCACTGGATTGTAGCCGGGGTTTTTTGCGGTTTGGCGGTTATGACCAAAGGAGTTGTCGGATTTTTACCTTTGCCCGTAATGGGGCTCTACGAACTGTATAAACTTTTGGTCAAAGGTAAGAAGTTATCCACCGCGGAGTTCAAAAATTACTTTTTGGTTTTAGGTCCGTGTGTCTTGATTTTTGCCCCCTGGCATCTGGAAATGTACAGGCGGTTCGGAATGACCTTTATTGACAACTACCTTGGTTACCATGTGATAACCCGCGCCACGGTCGAAATCGAGGACAAAGGTCGCCACAACTTTTGGTGGTATTTAGAGGTGTTGAAAGTCAGCATGCGTATTTGGTTTATTGCGTTGCTGGCGGCCTTCCCGTTTAGTATCCTGGTGGTCGTTAAGCCTGTGTGGGAATTTATTGAGAAAAGATTTAAGTTTTTGGGCAAGAGCGTCCAAAATTTTAGAATTAGCCACGCCGAAACCGATTCCTTGGTGTTTTTGCTGATTTGGACAGTGTTTATATTTTTCTTTTTCACGGTGGCCAAATCGAAGTTGGTTTGGTATATCATGCCCCTTTATCCGGTGTTAGCGGTGTTGGTAGGGTTTTTCGCAGCCAAGGTTATAAATGTTTCCTTAGAAATCCTACCCGGGCTCAAAGGTATGTCCACTAAGGCAGTACTCAAGGGTTTATTAGTATTCATTTTGGTCACTTTCGGTTTGTTATACTTTTTTAAAATCAGGCACTTAGTTTATACCCACGATTTCACGAGAGATGAGGCCACCTTACTGCAACTAAAGGATGAGGAATTTGGAACCGAGGCTCATTTTTATATTGACAAGGTGGAGCTTCCGTTGATTTTGTTTTATAGTGACAGTCCCTTTACCCAAGTGCAATATCGGGATTTAATTTTTATCTTTTCCAACAAGAGCTTTGTGGGCGAGCTTACTAACATTTGTTTTCTGACCAAAGAAAGTCGATTTAAAACCATCAAGGCGTTATTTCCTGAAGCAGACGACCTCGATGGCACCAAGGATTGGACTTTAGGGTGTTTTAAAGATTAAATGGTAACGCTTTCTTCTTATTTCCCTTGATCGTAAAGTAAGCGGCAAGACCAAGTCCTAGCACGGCGGCTAAAAATTGTGAAGTTGCCAGCCCTTGCAGTGAGAAGCGAGGGACTAAGATTGCGCACAGACTTAAAAATACCAGCAATTTACTTACGCTAATCTTGGCCATAACAGTAGTTTTGTTTTCCACAAAGAAATAATTTTCCATGAAGGTATGGATGGCGGTTATAGCGGCCGCCAAAATCAATATTCCCAGAATCTTAGTGGACTCAATAAATTTGTCTCCAAACACGAGTTGCAAAATAGGTGGGGCGATAATAATTGCTACGACGGCCAGCGCTAAAACCCCGGCGGCCAGAAATAGACTTTCTTTAAAGTTGTAACCGGCGCGCTCTTTTTTACGTGCCGAGTTTTTTTGCAGTAGAACAGTGAAAATAGACAGTGAAATCAAGGAAAAAACGTTTGCGACTTTGTCTGCTAATGAAAAGATGCCCACATTGGAGAAGTTTTGGGCCAGTTTGGCGATGGAGTTGGCCACGGCAGGCCACCCGTTGTTGATGAAAAGAGTGATTCCGGCGGGAATTGACCGCGTGAAAGTGGCTTTAAGTTTACCCACGGTCTCAAAAATTTCCTTTTTGTTTTTGCCCAATGCGATGGTCAGCGGTTTGGCATTTGAAGGTAAAAGTACGTATAAA
>CAZEWQ010000058.1:0-3494 GCA_964516255.1 uncultured Candidatus Saccharibacteria bacterium | reverse complement strand
CGGCGACTGCTCCGCATCCACCGAACGGGTGCTCCTCGTTTCTGAGGGATACGTCGTTGAGATCGGCGCTGACGTCGCAGTGGCTCGGAACCCGGCCGATGTGGGGACGACCTTCGATCCCAGGGGGAAGTCGTACGGGGAAATCGATTGGCCCGAGGGGGAAAACAACGGTCTTCCCAAGCCCAATCGGGTGGAGGGTCTGGCGCTTGTGTACACCAGCTACGGTGGGTGTGCCGAGATCCTGGAGTCCCCTCAAATCTATCTCTACCTCCCCATCATCGTTCACCAGGAGGGGTAGAACGTATCAAAGGCTGCGGTGGCAAGCCTGCATTCAAATAAGGGAGTGTAACTTCACTTTTCTAGCCACTAGGCATCGTCCGTATGCCTTCCGGGTATTTAAATCAAGTATCCGTATCCGTTGAAAAGGAAAACCCCCTCTGAATCTAGAGGAGAAGTATCCAGCGGGAACACCAATACTGTCCATCAACAAGGGTAGTCAGTCAAAGAAGCTATTAATTTAGCCTTCTACGATTGTCTGCCCTTGAGTTATTTTTGAGACCTTTCCTCCACGCTCAAGACCTCCCTATCTGGCAACTTTCCCCAATTTAGATTACAATCTACGTTGATGCTAGTACAAAAAACCACGCGTTTTTTAAAAAGGAACATATTTCCCACCCTCCTGTTATCCTTCTCAGTGGTCCTATGCATCACAAACTACATCCCCGGTACCTGGCTTTCGGGGTGGGACACTTTGCACCACGAATTCGATTTCCTCTTATATCTGAAGCGTGATTTATTCGGAGTTTGGAGGTCCTATCAGGGCTTGGGGGCGGTTACGGTACATTCCTACTCCTCGGATCTTCCCCGGCAGTTAATTCTCCTCTTTTTTTCTCTCTTTTTCCCGGTAAACTTTCTGCGTTATTCATACATCTTCTTAACTTTAATGGTTGGTCCTTTAGGCCTCTATTTCTTTCTCAAAAAAGGTATCTTCAGGGACTCCGCCAAACTAACTTATCAATTGGCGGCATTTATAGGGGGCCTGTTCTACATGTTAAATTTAGGTGCCCTACAGCAATTTCATGTCCCATTCGAAATGTTCAACGCTCAATATGCCTTCATGCCTCTCACCTTTTTATATGCTCTGCTATATTTTAGGGAAGGTAGGAAAAGACATTTACTCTTATTTATACTTTTCACTATTCTGCTGATACCCTCCGCTTACGCCGCCACCTTGTTCTACGCCTATTTTGTTGTGTTTATTATGTTTTTCCTTATCTTGTTGGTCTTGAACTCGCGAAACATTTGGAGACAAGATTTCCTCAAAAGGGCTGTTTTCCTTGTACTAACAACGTTGGCAATAAATTCTTATTGGATGCTTCCCAACCTTTACTTTGTTGCCACTCACGGTGGTGAAGTCTCAGAGGCCAAGATAAACTACATTTTTTCCGAGGAAGCGTTTTTGAAAAACCGGGAATTTGGGGGAATAGAAGATGCAGCCCTTATTAAGAATTTTCTCTTTGGGTGGCAGGTATATAACAGTGGCAATGACAACTTTGAGGACCTGATGTCAGTTTGGGACAGGCACTTGAGGAGCCCCCTAGTCCTGGGTGTCGGGTTCACCTTTTTTGGTTTTGCTGTGTTGGGACTAGTTCTATCCTTTGCGCGCAAGTCGCGCGAATTGATGGCTTTTTCCCTCCTTTTTCTGTTCGCACTTTTCTTTGTGATGAACTCAAACCCGCCGTTGGGCTTCGTGTTTGAATTTTTTAGAGACCAATTCAGTGTTTTTAGAGAAGCGATGAGGTTTCCTTTTGCTAAATTTTCCGTAATTTACACTTTTACTTACGCCGTTCTCGTTGGATTTTTTATAAGTACTCTTTTTTGGGTATCCACAAAGGCGAAACTCGGACGATCCTATCGAGCTGTGCAGATATCGGTAACAGTATTGCTTACCGCTTTGTTAGTGTACTTTTATCTGCCGGCTTTTAGGGGATATTTAATAAGTCCCTTCGTGCGTATAGATATCCCCAGCCACTATTTCGAGTTATTCGAGTGGTTTGATGAGCAGCCCGAGGAGGGTAGGGTAGCGATACTCCCAATTAACAGCTTATGGGGGTGGTCCTACAATAAGTGGGGTTATCAAGGATCCGGCTTTTGGCAATTTGGCATAAAGCAGCCCATCCTAGATCGAGACTTTGATCGCTGGACCCTGCACAACGAGCAATATTATCGGGAGATGTCCAATGCCATATACTCAGAGGACTTGCAACAGCTGGAGAGTCTGCTGGACAAATACCAAATCAAATACGTACTTCTGGATATGAGTGCGATAGCTCCTGAACAAGCTCCCCCCGTTTTGTATTTTAAGGAAACGCATAATCTACTTGCACGTTCAGATAGGTTCTCGACTAGGAAGGTGTTTAATGATGTGGAGGTTTATGTGGTCGACTCTCTGAATGTTCACGAAGGCTACTTTCACTCCCCCGAAAAATTTTCTCGTTTACAGTCCTCCACTCAAGGGTACACAAAAGACTTTGTCTATATTGACCGTGGAGATTATTTCGCTTCTGACGGTGTGGGAGAGGGTTTGGGAGTGTCCAATTACCCCAACCGGGAGGTTGATTTAATTAGAGATAAAGTAGACACTGCCGTCTTTGATTACCAATTTCCTGTAAGTAGCTTAGTTCAATACCCAAGATATGAACAAACACTACCCTTCAAGGTCTTCACCAAAAGAGAGGGATCTGCCCTAGAGGCGAAATTGGTCCCGTATTATTTGGATGAAGATCACCTGAGCTTGTACGACGCGGTTAGATTTGAGGGATTGAAACCGGGAAGTATTTATGCCCTGTCCTTGAATATAGCCGACGTCATTGGAATAGAAGAAACTACCGATACCACTTTTATTTATCGCGAGAACGTGTTTTTGGACGGTGGACGTAGTGCTGATTTGACACTTTACGAAGTTGCCGGAGAGGAGGAGACGTCTCCGGTTGACACCAGTCGTCTTCAACTCAAACCCCTATTGTGCTCTGGGGTTCTGGATAATCAGAGCTATGGCGTGGAGCGTGTAACGTTGCCCGCCTCCGGTTTTCGGCTTATGGCGAGAAACTCTGGTGCCTGCACCGAAATTTCTGTAGCCGGTTTAGTTCGGGCAGGTGGCCAAACTGTCCCGGAGGTGGACACCCCTTTCCTGTACGAGTTTGTTTTTGATACGGATGTTGGTTTGATTGACAACTTAAAGTACTGTTTGAAAAACGAGGAGACCGGGAAGTGTCTGGATTTTGAAGATTTCTTTGCCTTGGGGAAAGAGGCCCCGTCTTCGCATGCTGTTGCCTTTCGTTTAGACGCGGAGACCTCTGATCTCGATGTTTCTCGCTCGGTACATAATATTAGATTCAGGCGCTATTCACCCCTCAAAAGTGAGGGGATTGATCCCGCTGAGTATTACCGCAGGGCTGAAGGTCTCGAAGGCACCTTTAATTTGAAGGCTTTGG
>CAZEWQ010000057.1:0-3530 GCA_964516255.1 uncultured Candidatus Saccharibacteria bacterium | reverse complement strand
CTAGTAGCGGCAAATCTAATGTTTCGGGAATCGCGCGAGTGGTGACTTCCTCGTTTTCCAAACGATTTTCCTCCTCCAGCTTCGGGGTGCCCGTTAGTAAAGAGCCAACGACGTCGGTGTCGTTACCCAACTTGACATTCTTAATTGCCATCAAAATTAGGTTTCCCGTGGTATCAACACTCAAAAACCCTGGTATACCGGTGGAGCCGACTACCGTAAAGGGCACACCCCCCACACCCGTATTAAGCTTCTTACCAACCAACTGCAGAAAGGCGGCATTTTTGGTATCTTTGGAAACCTCGTAAGATTTAATTTCTACATAAGGGTCATTGTATTTAAGCTTCTCTAAAAACTCTACTCCCCGTTCACAATGGGGGCATCCGAACTGCCAAAAAAAGTAGACCGTAACTTTTTTAGGGGCGGGCGGGGGTACAGTTACGGTTTCATCAGCCCCAAAGACTGCACCACCAAAGCCAATAAACAAAAAGAGCCCCACCAATATCGTCAACAATTTTACTTTCATGTTTTAAAATTATACACACCGGAAGGCTCCCACAAAACGTCGGAAAGGTTACCGCGAAAATCCCCGCACTCTGGTAAAATGTAGGCATGCTGGGCAAAATTTCGAGAGTTTTTTTCAAGAATAAGTATGTTCCGTGGGCGACCAGCGTATCCGTTTGGATAGTTGGACTTTTCGTTATTATAACGGGATATTTATTAGTCCCACCCGTCTCCGAATACTTATTTTTCACCGAAGTAACCCCCGAAGTCGGAGAAGTTAGACCCGCCACTACCCAAAGAGTCGAATTCAACTGCATGCAGCACGACGGTCTGGGCTATCTTTACTACAAAGACGTGGGCAAGGACTGGACCAACAACAAATTCGGGCTGTATGTTTACGCCGAAGTAGGAGAATTTTTTGACTTAGCCGACGAACTGGTTAACTCCGAGGGGGGCGACTGGGGATATGTATTAATTCCTTACAACGTCAAAGACAGCGACAAGAGTAAATGGAACAAAGTCTTCACCAAACTGCATAAATTGCACCTAATTCCTATCCTTCAACTGCACGATGTCGACGTCGACAACTACAAAGAACAAACCCAAGACGCCGCCGAATTCTTAGACAAGTTTATTTGGCCTGTTAAACCACGTTATATTAGTGTTTACAACGAAGTTAACGACGCCAGATTTTGGAAGGGCTCGGTTGACCCTAAAAGATACGCGCAGGTTCTGGAAAACACCATCAACACTTTCAAAGCTCAAAACCAAAATTTTTTCATTATGAACGGGGCTTTTAACGTCAGCGCTGCGTCAAGCAAAACCGTTATGGACTCCTTTGATTACATGAGAGAAATGGACAAAGCCGTGCCCGGAATTTTTGGCAGGTTAGACGGCTGGGCGGCACATCCTTATCCCCAACCTAATTTTTCTGGGAGCCCCTTTGACGATGACCGCTGGAGTATTCGCGCTTACCACTACGAATTGGAATTTTTGAAGGATGAGTTGGGGGTCGAAAAAGAATTACCCGTATTTATAACCGAAACCGGTTGGGCCCACGCCGAAGGGGAAAATTACAACGGCAGCTACCTACCGGTCGAAATTGTGGGCGCCAATCTTAAAGCTGCCTACGAAGAAGTTTGGTTAAAAGATGATCGCGTGCGCGCAGTCACTCCCTTTACAGTGTGGTTTGAACCGCCTTTTGACCATTTTTCCTGGGTTAATGAAGACAGAAAGCCTTATGAGCATTTCAAAACGATTAAAAACATGGATAAACCCGCTGGAAACCCCCCAAGCGTGGAAAAGGGCTTCACTAACCAAGTAATTTGCGAGTAAACCATGAGCACCACCGCCAAAAAAATCGCTAACAACACCATTTTTCAGGTTATAGGCAAAATTTTCAGTATGAGCGTGACCATTTTGGCCACCATCATTATTACCCGCATCTACGGGCGTACGGAATTTGGCGAATTTAACTTAATGCAAGGCATTCCGGCGTTGTTCTTCATAATCGCCGATTTTGGCTTAAATGCCATTGCCACTCGCGAAATTGCTCAAGATATAAGTAAGGCCCACAAGTACTTAGGCAACATTTTGGTGATTAGAATATTGATGTCGTTAATCTTAATTCTGATCGGCATCGTGGCCATTTCGTTTTTTCCGTACTCGCCGGGGCTAAAATTTGGAATTTATTTGGGAATGTTTGTGGTGTTGACCCAAGCTTTATACGCCACCACTAACATTATTTTTCAAGTTAAGTTGCGCTACGATTTGTCGACTATCGGGTACATTTGCGGCAGCGTGGTGATTCTGACGCTGGTTTTGATTTTTTCCTTTTTGAAACTGGAAGTGGTTTGGGTGAACTTTAGCTATGTCATCGGCGGGATCGTTACTTTTGTGGTTAATGTTTTTTTGCTGCGGCGCCTGGGCATATATATTTTTCGCGAGATTAACTTTAGTAAAGGTTGGCATTTAGGCATGGACTACCCCCTTTGGAAATATTTATTCGCCCAAACTTTGCCTTTGGGGCTAATGTTTGTTTTTAGTCAGATAAATTTCCGGGCGGATTCGATTTTGATTTCTGTTTTGGAGTTGCCTAAGAGGTATGGGCTTAATAACACCGAGTCGGTGGCGATTTATGGACTTCCTTATAAAGTTTTTGAGGTTTCGCTAGTGGTACCCACTTTTTTTATGAATTCGGTGTATCCGGTTTTGGTCAGACATATGGTCGAAGGGAAAGAGCGCTTGAAGCAAACTTTTTTACGCGTGACGGCGATTTTGAGCGGTTCGGGGCTGGCACTGGGCGCCTTGGGAGTAATTTTTGCTCCTTTGGCCATCAGGATTTTAGGTGGCACCGAATTTGAGCAATCGATCACCGTTTTGCGAATTTTAATTGCGGGAATTGTGATTTTTTACACCTCTCAGCCGCTAGCGTGGCTAATTGTAACTTTGGGCCGTCAAAAATATTTGCCCGGAATTTATTTGGTCGGTGCCATTTTTAACGTGGCCGCCAATCATACCTTTATTCCCAAGTATTCGTTTTACGCCTCCAGTGTGATTACCTTAGCCTCGGAATTTATTATCTTGAGCTTGTTGGCGTTTTTCGCGGTAAGGGCCTGGAAACAAAAATATGCTTAAGCTTCTATTTTACTTTTGCGTTTTTACCTTGACTTTGGGACAGTTTGCCGCGCTGTCTAAATCGGGGGAAATGAATTTGTATATGTTTGATTTGGTAGTGGGGGTATTTGCGGCGGTTGGAATTTTAGTGTTTCTGTTACGGGGTACGTTGTGGGTACCTAAAGCGCTGTGGGCCTTTTTTGCCTTTTGTTTTGTGGGGACGGTTTCTTTGATTCCCAATTTTGGAAAACTACCGGTGGAGGAATTTATGATGGCCGCGTTTTACCTAGTGCGGTTTTTGATTTACTTGGTGGGCGCACTGGTAGTGACCAACATGGTCAGAGAAAAATTTATTACCGTGCGACAGATTCTTTTGGCGTTCGTTTATTCCGGAGTGGCGCTATCGGTGGTGG
>CAZEWQ010000056.1:0-3565 GCA_964516255.1 uncultured Candidatus Saccharibacteria bacterium | reverse complement strand
CGAAGAAGATATCGAATTTTCCAAAAAGAACAGCAGTGCTAAATTCAAATTTCTCGCTGTTGGTTCAAAGTCCCCAGGTGAAAAAAGGAATATAGGGGCGAAACAGGCAACCGGTGAAATAATTGCCTTTCTGGACGACGATGCCTTTCCTTCTAAACAATGGCTTTCCGAAGCTAAAAAAGTATTCGAGAGGGATCCCGATCTGTACGCTCTGGGAGCGCCCGCAGTAACACCGCCAAACGCCCAGTTTTTAGAGAAATGTTCGGGCAAAGTTTTGGAAACCCGTTTAACCAGTGGCAGTACTTCATACAGGCATTTTCCCGGTAGGAGACGAGCTATTGATGATTATCCTGCGGTAAACCTCTTTGTAAAAAGAAAAGCTTTTTTGGCCGTAGGCGGTTTTACAAAAGACTTTTGGCCGGGAGAGGATACGAAACTGTGTTTAGATCTGGTCAGACACCACAAAAGAAAGTTTTTATATGATGCAGCTCCTGTGGTCTTTCACCACCGCAGAGGTTTATTTCATGCGCATCTCCAGCAGATATCCAGGTATGCACAAACCAGAGGCAGATTTGCTATCAAGTTTCCAAAGAACTCACGGGTGCTATGGTATTTTGTTCCTTCTCTCTTCGTTTTAGGTCTGTTAGGCGGGCCGTTATTCATTCCTATGATATCCAACTACTTAAAGGATTCACTTGTTGCCCTAAATTTGTGGACGATATATCTCTCGGCCATTGCTTTTTATTTATTTCTGGTGGGTTGGGTGATGTTTAGAGTTATTTTCTTGGATAGGGACAGGAGCTTTGGCATGGGAATTGTGGTTGGTCTTGGTATAATTGCCACGCATGTCGTATACGGGATCTATTTTTTGGTTGGATTGTTTAAGACCCCGATTTTGAAATTGAGGCAAGTCGATCCCGAGACAGGAGATTATTTGCGGGGTTAGATTTTCACTAAATGTCGAAAATTTACAGGGTTACTATTGATAATAGTTTGTGTATAGGTTGCGGTACTTGTAACATGGTTGCCCCCCAAGCGTTCGATTTGGATGAGAATGAAATGATTTCTGTTGTTAAAGAAGGTGCAGAGAATTTGGAAGACGCTATTTTGCAGGAGGCCGCTGAATCTTGCCCCACCCAAGCGATTATTTTGCAGGATAAAGAAGGAAATCAGATTTACCCTAAGGAAAGTTAGCTAAGAGAAGTTGGAAAAACAATGAAAATTGCCATCGGATATCCGCCAATTGAGCAAGAGAAAGGGGTTGCATTGCTCTCCCAAAACAGGCAGTTCCAATATTTTAACGCCCCAACTTATGTTTATCCAATGGTCCCCGCTTATGCTGCGTCTTTGGCTAAATCGAAAGGGTATGATGTCGCTTGGCTGGACGGAATTGCGGAGAAACAAACTTATCGCGAATGGTTGGAAGAACTTAGAAAAGAAGCCCTCGATTTATTGGTGATAGAAACCAAAGCTCCGGTGCTCAAACGTCATTGGAAAATTATTGATGAGCTAAAACGCGAATTTCCCAAAATGAAGATTGCCCTTGTCGGAGACCACGTTACTTGGAATCCGCAGGAGACGTTAGACGCCTGTCCGGTAGATTACGTTATTCCGGGTGGTTATTACGATTTCTTGCTTTCCGAATTGTTGGAGTCCATGTCTTTCGGGAATGTTCCTGAACGTGGTATCTATGGTGACAAAACCAGAAAAGATTTTGATTTAGATAGTCTGCCCTTTATCGATCGAGATTTAACCAAATGGAAACTTTACGCTTACGAAAACGGGAATTACAAATTTACGCCCGGTACCTACATGTATTCCGGCAGAGACTGTTGGTGGGGAAGATGCACGTTTTGTATTTGGGGTCACACCTTAAATCCTCCCGGGAGTTATAAATGTTTTTCGCCCGAGAGGCTTTTTGAAGAAGTTAAACATGTGGTCGACAATTACGGGGTTAAAGAAATATTTGATGATGCGGGCACTTTATTTGTGGGGCCCCGATTAAAAAAGTTTTGTGAGTTATTGATTGAATCGGGATATAACAAAAAGGTGGTTTTCAGTTGTAATATGCGTCTGAATGCCCTAAATCAGGAGTATTACGACTTAATGGCCAAGGCTAATTTTAGATTTTTACTTTATGGGATGGAGTCGGGAAATCAGGAAACATTAGATAGAATTGATAAGGGGTTGAAGGTGGAGCAGATCGAGGAGGGGGTCAGAATGGCCAAAAAGGCGGGTTTGGAGCCCCATATTACGGTGATGTTGGGTTATCCCTGGGAAAGTGAGAAAATGGCCTTAAAAACCATAAATTTGGCCAAGGATTTGTTTAAATTGGGATATGTGGATACCATGCAGGCGACAATTGTGATTCCGTATCCAGGGACGCCGTTGTACAAGGAGGCACTGGAGCAAGGTTGGTTCCAGGTTGATCCCAAAGATTATGAAGCGTTTGATATGAGAGGACCGGTTTTGAAGGTTCCTTTCTCCAACGAGCGTCTGCACGAGTTGACCCAGGAGCTTTATTCGTCGTTTTTCACGCCCCAATTTATTATTCGCAAGGTTTTGTCGGTTAGGTCGTTTAATGATATTAAATTTTTTATGATGGCGGCCAAGAGGTTAATTTTCCACCTGTTGGATTTTGATAAAAATCGTGGTGGGGTCAAGTTTTTTTCTCCTAGGTTTTGGAAAAGTGTTATAAAGAGCTTGTTTAGTAATAAGCATGGGGAGATTTAGTTCAAAAACTTTGCTATGATGCGGAGGAATTGCGTGGGGTCTTTTTTAGCTTTTCTTTAGAAACTACCCAATCTCTGAAAGGAGAGTACTGATCGTGGTTAGGAAGATAGATGGTGTAGGAGGAACGGAGCATCAATGTGAGGGCTGTAATGCGCGGTACAAGTCTGAGGTACTAGCAGAAACCTGTGAGGCGCTGGGTCGTCCGAAACCTACACCCACTATGGTCCAGTTGGAGGCTGTGAAGGTGAGGGGTATCGGTCCAGGTATAATATTGGGGTTTGAGATAGAGCAAGGAACCCACAAACTGTTATGGAACGTAATGGGGTCTCTGAGAGTCTGTTACACGGTCCCACTGTCTGACATCGTATGGCCATTTGAAGATCCCTGAGGGGGATATCCAATGTCTAAACCAAGTACATTGAAAAATTAGCACGTTATAGGAGGGAAAAGTCATGTCAAAGACAAATACAAGAGAGGTCATTGACGATGCCGTCGAGGTCACAAAGTGCCGGATGTGTGGGTCCACCGACCTGTATCCGTTTTTGGATCTGGGTCTCATGCCAGCCCCTAACGGGTTTCTTACCGAGGCTCAGTTAAAAGAGAAAGAGCCGATGTTTCCATTGGGAGTGCAACTGTGCGAAAGTTGTGGCTTGATACAGCTCACGCACACAGTACCTCCGGAGGCGATGTTTGGACACTATGTGTATGTGCCATCGACGTCGCGAACCATGTGGTTGCATTTTCAGCGCTTGGCGCACGCCATTGTCAGTCGATTTGAGCTGACTTCGGACGACTTGGTGGTTGATATAGGGAGTAACGATGGCACCTTACT
>CAZEWQ010000055.1:0-3725 GCA_964516255.1 uncultured Candidatus Saccharibacteria bacterium | reverse complement strand
TGATTATAACGCTGTTCGTTATGGGAATAGGCCTTGGCTTAGCGTACATAATTTTGACCTTTTAGTGTCAGGAGAGTAATAAAATGAACCAATTGATGAATAGTTATTCTGTAGGGCCGTTAGACTTGTCGGGTCTAGCATTGCCGGTGTTATTGGCGGTGCTTTTAGCGTCTAGCATTTTTGCCGCTTACCTCTTGTTTTTTGTATTGCCTACGCGGCGAGGGAAGCAAAATCAACGATTTGTGAAGAAGGAGGTCAAAACCTTTTCCAACTATTATAAGGATTTACTGGCAGACGAATATGACAAAATTTCCGAACGGGAGGTGGCCATATTTAGAGAAGTTAGTGACCACCTTCTAACAGGGTATAGAAATTTGATTGCCGATGAATCCGAAAAGGCGCGGGCGGCCATAAAGCTTTCCCTAGAGGATACCAAAAATGTCATTGAGGCCCTGTTGGTTGAGGCAAAGGACCAGATATTGACTCAGAATTCGGAGATTGGGCAGGCGATGAAGGCGTCGACGGACTCGTCGTTAAACGCGACTCGAGAGGATATTACGCAGCAGCATTCTCAACTCAGTGATCTGCTTTCTGAACAATATTCCGAGTTTCAACGGCTCTTTACCCAAAAACTGGAGGAATCATCGAAAAAATTGGACGCAGAAGTGGCCGTGTATAGAGAAGCCCGTATGCAAAAGGTGGATGAGAGCATAGATGCACTGGTGAGAAAGGTGTTGGAAGATGTTTTAGGCAAGAAGCTGGATACGGAGGATCACCTGGAACTTATTCGAGCCTCTTTGGAGGAAGCTAAGAAGGATGGAGTACTTGGATCATGAGTTTCTCCCGGACTATAAAAACCAAAGAAAGGGCAGGGGAGTTTTTAAGTAACTCAGATGATATTAGACGCGATATTTTCACGGAAGGGTTTAACTTGCCGCAACAACTTAGAGAGCATTTTAGCGAAGATATGGTGCTTGAAGTGACCGATTACCTAAAGGCCAATAATATCGACCTGGGTGATCCGCACCAGCTGGAGAAAGGACTTGAAAATTTATACTCAGAAGTCAGGAAGATGCCGGTGGTCAGATTAAATTTGGGGATACATATTCCGGAAAGAGTGGTCGACGAGATTCTCTTGTGGGTGCAGGAGACCCTGGGAACCCCTGCTTTAATCGATTACGACGTGGATTCTTATTTGTTGGGGGGTGCCAAAATCACATACGGTGGTAGATTTGGCGACTACACCCTTAGGAAAAAGGTGGATGCCGTAAACCTTGGTTCTTATAGGTAGTAAATTATGAAAAACCCCGGCCTCGAGGAAAATTTTGAAGATTTACTGGATAAAACCAAGGAAGTGGGATTTGTAACCTATGCCGTTCATCAGCTTATTTATGCTGACGGTTTGCCTAATGTTCGCTTGAGGGAAGTAGTGAGGTTGGAATCGGGAGAAATCGGGCAGGTGTTGTCTTTGTCCAAAGATTTAGTTGAGATATTGGTTTTCTCCAAAAACCCTATAAATGTGGGTACAAGAATTGCGCGAACCCAGCAGACGCTAAGTGTGCCCGTAGGAGAAGGGCTCCTGGGGGCGATGATTGGGCCCTTGGGTACTTTGTTAAGCGGTTCGCACAGAAAGCCCTCCTACGAGCATTTTAAGGAGCTTGAGGAGGACGTCCCGGGGATTGACGTGCGAAAGAGAATAGACTCTCCACTGGAGACGGGAGTGGCGCTGGTTGATTTATTAATTCCGTTGGGCACAGGGCAAAGACAGCTGATCATGGGGGATAAAGATACCGGCAAGACGGGGTTTATATTGCAGGCGATGCTGAGTCAGGCCAAGTTGGGAACGGTTTGCATTTATGCCGGTATCGGAAAGAAAAGGGTGGATGTGAAAAAGGTGCAAAACTTTTTAGCCAAGCACGAAATCGAAGATAAAGTGATTATGGTTGTTACCTCGGCATCGGATTCGGTAGGAGAAATTTATCTGACACCTTACTCGGCCATGAGCATCGCGGAATATTTTAGAAATCGCGGGGTGAATACGCTGTTGATACTGGATGATATGACAACCCACGCCAAATTTTATCGAGAGATGTCTTTGTTGGCTAGACGATTTCCCGGTAAAGGGGCGTATCCGGGGGATATCTTCTATATTCATTCCAAACTTTTGGAAAGAGCGGGCAATTTTAAGACCGCAGAGGGTAATGAGGTTTCCATTACTTGTCTGCCGGTGGTTCACACAGTGGAAGGTGATATTTCGGGGTACATTCAGACCAACCTGATGTCTATGACTGACGGTCACATATTTTTTGATAAAGAGCTCTTTATGGCAGGAAGAAGACCTGCCATTCACTACTTTCTGTCGGTAACCAGAGTAGGGCGGCAGACTCAATCTCCGATTAGGTGGGGGATAAGTAGAGAATTAACCACTTTTCTAAATTTGTACGACAAGAGCCAAAATTTTGTTCACTTTGGGGCGGAAATTAATGAGGGTATGAGGGCAACTTTGGATTTGGGGGCTAAGGTTCTTTCCTTTTTTGATCAGCCGGTAGACAAACCCTTTTCTATGAATGTGCAGGTGGTAATGTTCTGTCTTTTGTGGATCGGGGCCTTTAAAGACTACAACCAGGCCAAAATTAAGTTCATGGTGGAAAAAGCCATGTCTTTGTACTTGTCGGAGCATGGGTTTAAGGACGATGTTGATAGTTTGGTAGATTCGGCCAAGGATTTTAATGGTCTGTTGGGCAAAGTGCGACTCAGGCAGCAACAGCTCTCAGCTCGATTGGAGGTGTCATGATTCCAAAAAGCAAAAAGTTGAGACAGGAATTGAATACGCTTACGGAAATGAAGGATGTCATCGAAGCTTTTGAAGAGATTGCCGCTATGAGAATGCGCAAAGTAAGAGACAACGTCTTGAAAAACCGTGGTTTTTTGGAAGGATTGGCCGGGGTACTGGGACAGGTAGAAGTGTCATACCAGCATGAGTTGAAAAGTTTGAAGAAAGACATAAAAGATATTTCTATTTTACCCAACAACGGAAAAATGGTTTGTGTGCTCTTGTCGGCTAATACGGGTTTGTATGGGCCGGTGATAAAAGACGTCTTCGGAGAATTTTTGGCCTTTGTAGGAAATAATAAAACGGATGTGATTGTGGTGGGAAGATTAGGTCGGAAAATGTACCAACCCCATGAGCAGTCGTTGAAGAGGCCTTGTGTTTATCTAAATTATTCGGATGCCGGATTTGATGAGGACAACAATAAGAAATTATTGGAGGAGATACTAAAATATCAGTATGTCAGGGTCTTTCATAGTTTGTTTGAAGACATCTTGAATCAGAAGCCGGTTGTCACCGATGTTACAGGTGATAAAACGGCCTTACACGGGCAGGAGGCAAGTTATATCAGCTGTTTGTTTGAACCCTCGTTGGAAGAGGTGATAAAGTTTTTTGAGGCGCAGATTTTGTCCGCTTTGTTTGAGCAATCAGTGTATGAGTCACTTTTGGGTAAATTTGCTTCTCGAATGGTGAGTCTTGATCAAGCGGTGACGAATACAAATAAACGGGTGAAGAGGTTGGATTTCGATCTGCAGAAACTAGGTCATAAGGAGTTAAATGACAGTCAATCAAGGATTTTAATGGGGGTTGCTTATTATAATTTATAATTTTAGGCGGTAACTTATGGAAACAGAAAAAATTATTAGCCTAAAAGATTTCAAAGTGGAAGTTTTCT
>CAZEWQ010000054.1:0-3734 GCA_964516255.1 uncultured Candidatus Saccharibacteria bacterium | reverse complement strand
AAACATTGTCTTCCCCCAAGGATCCTTCACCCTGTTTCCTTTTCGAGTTACGGTGACATCCCCCTGATAAGCTTCGTCTCCAAAAACAGCCTTTCCTTCGATATAAATATCTCCATTTACAAACCAGCCATCCTCCGGAGAAACCCAGGGCTCTATTTCCCAAAGTTCCCTACTGTCTCCAGCAGAAACGACTCCATGCCTCCGCGCCTCACCAATCTTATCTGCCTTTTTCACTACATATCCCAAAAGGACCAAGGAGACAACCACAACCATAACTCCAACCACTATCCCAATCACAGCACGGCTTAATCCAACAGCTCTCTTCACTTTTTCGATCAAATCCAGCTTTTCCTCCATCATTACAACATCCTCAGTTGAGCGGGTCTAAACTTAAACACGGGTCTTAGACTCTTGATACCAAAAATATCTCTTTTAGGCAACTCCCTCTTTAGCAGCATTTGTCTTAGTATGAACGTGTCTGTTACTGCACGTCTAATAACCTTAAGGTCGTTACCGGTTGAAGCGCCGTATTTACGCTTGAAGTGAGTCACACCCAGCTGTTTAAAACGGTATCCCCTATTATGAGCCTTTAACAAAAACTCGGTAGTTACCATCGCCCCATCGGATTTTAATTTCCCCACATCTTCAACCACTTCCCTTTTAATAAGCTTAAAAGCACAGTCAATATCTTTAATAAACACCGGAAATCCTAAAAGTTCCTTGTTCCACACCTTTAGTGCGTCTGCTATAAGTTGGCGAAAGGCACCCTCTGCCCTACTTCTTCGATAGCCAATAATCAAATCGGCTTTGTCGGCGGCGGCGGCCGGAACAAACTTTTTAATTTCTGAAAGCCTAAACTGCAAGTCTCCGTCGCTGAAGAAAATCCACTTGTATTTGGCCTCTTTCAAACCTCGTTTCACTGCTCCACCGTAACCTTTGTTTTTCTGATTTACTAAACGCACCTGCTTGTATTTATTGGTCAGAGAGGCAGCAACTTTTTTGGTACTATCAGAACTTCCATCGTTAACTAGGATTATTTCAAACTTTTTAGCCACCTGGGGAAACACTTTTAACCCCTCTTCTACCAAAGGGGTTACGTTTCTCTCCTCGTTATACAGAGGGAAAAATACCGACAATTCTTTTAATCTGGGGCTTTGTCGCTTACTAACCATGCGTGAATTATACTAGCTATAGGTTAATGTGTCAACGTTATAGGCTACCTAGAATCCCCAAAAATTGCCCGACCCACCTTAAAAGGGTAAAATACCAACCATAATGACCAAAAAAACGTTTGTCCTACTGGCCATTCTCATATCTGTACACGTGATTTTTAACCTTGCGTACTTATACCTAGACCAAGCTCCTATCCCATGGGACCAAGCAAATCACACTAGAACCGCCGTTCTCCTAAAAAACTGCTTTCTCGGCGGAGGCGGAAACTGTCTCGAAATCTCTTTTTACTATCCAATTTTTACGCACACTATCACCGCTGTGGCATTCATGCTCTTCGGGACCTCGATAAAATTGGCCCAGTTCATGGGAACTTTATTTTTCGTCGGTTGTATCGTCGCCGTCTTCCTATTTCTCAAGGAATTTTTCAAAAGCGAGAAAACCGCGCTGCTGGCCACTACTATCTTTTCCCTTTTCCCCGTAATTTTCCACAGTTCTAGATATTTGTGGCTCGAGATTCCCCTACTCATGAACTGCTTTCTCTCAATGTACTTCCTACTCAAATCCAAAGGGTTTAGAAATAGGAAATATACCTTTTTGGCATTCCTGTTCGCCGGACTAGCTACTATGACCAAATGGTATACGCCTGTATATTTGCTGATTCCCTTTGTCTTCGAGTTCAAAAGAGCACTCAAAACGCTAGGGGACCAAAAGGTACATGTAAAGCTGGAGAACTTGTTAATTGGGGGGTTCACATTTGTTTTAATAAATTTACCTTGGTACGTTGCCAACATGAGCTCCATTTTGGAAAGGATCCTTTATTATTCAAAAGGAGATTTGAGTCAACCCGTTGGCATATTAAGTAAAGAAAGCCTTCTGTGGTATTTGGATATTGGGTTAAAGTATCAATTTGGACCGCTACCCTTTATGGTGGCAATAATCAGTTTAATTGCATTTTTAGTTTTCTTTAAACGCGCGGATGTCAACAGCAAAGAGGTTAAGATTTACTCAGTCGTCTTTATAATCTTTAATTACGTCGTTTTTACCCTGTTGGAAAACAAGGATCTAAGATTCACTTTTATATATATCCCCTTCTTTACCTACTTTATCGCTTATTCCTTGAGACTTTTGGCCGGAAAGTTGGGAAGGATTTTTAGCGTGTTGGGGTATATTCCGTTTATTTTGGCATTCGGTTGGCTGCTCTTTTTTCATGTTAACTTTACGTTTGCTTGGCCTGTCCAAAAGCCCTACAAATACATAGTGAAGATTCCGGTGTTCGACTGGATACAGGTAATAAATTTATCCAGCTATCCGATTACCCGCCCTAATAACAATAAGTACCCTGTCGAGGACGTGGTCACGGATATAAACAAATTGTCCAAGGACGAGGATGTAACTGTTTTAGTTGTTTTTGACTATCCGCGCTTGAACAGCACCAATCTAATACTTCAACAATTGACTATGAAAGACGATGATAATTACAGAACGCGCATTGAATCTTTTTTTGTGCGAGAGGGACTTAAATCTGATGGGGAAGCACTTAGATATCTAACGGGATTTGATTACGCGCTGGTGACGACAAACGAGACTTCCAGCGGGTACTTTAGATTTAAAAAGGATTTTGATAGGCTGCAAAATGCGCTTTTAGACGGCGACCATCAAGAAATAGGAAGGTACAAATTGCCGGTGTCTGATATTCATTACTATTTGGATAACTCCTCCCCACCTGAAATGCGCCAAAACCGCACGCATACTTGTACCTATCTGGAATTGTGTGACGAATTGGTGCTATATAAAATTAATAAAGGTATATATCCGCCCGTTTTTCCCGTGGGAGATTAGACTGGGGATGGGAGTTGAAAGTAGAAAAGGTTTTAAATCCCCGCTTCTGACAACAAAATAGGCCTAGAAATACTTGGAGCCCCCGTTTAGTCAGTCTGTTAGATCTAATTTCGATCTGTAGACTGTGCTAAACGAGGGCTCTTGGGCAGGGGCAGGGGGCGGGTGTGGGTTGCGCCTACTGGGCGTTAAAGCTGCACCCGTAGGGACACTGAACAAGTACCCCGAAAGAGACAGATTCGTGGTGCTTTGCCCCGTAGCCGGGAATTTCTATCCAGTTAGCACCATCATCGGTGCTGGTAAGAATGTCCGCACCAGTCGCCATCCCGGCCTTGTCGACGTAACAGACGGTGCCCACGGAGGCTACCTCTTTTGACAGGTACCACTTGGAGCAGTTCGGGTGCCCCCCAGTCGAGGAGGGTGTAACCGTGGGTGGGGGCGGGGGCTCCGCGGTTGCTGTCTGCGGTGTCTCTGTGGCTACTACCACTGTTTGCTGCCCCTCTTTCGGCTCAAACGAGCAGCCATAAGGGCAGTAAACCGCCATCGGACCCGAGAAGGTCACAGACTCGTGCGAACCGCCAAAACCGAGGATCTCCTCCCACGCGGCTCCCGCATCCCAAGAGATGAGGACGTCGGACCCCGTGGTGGCAGTCTCGCCGTCGGCTACCGAGCACACCAGTCCACTCGGCGCCACGTGGCCTGTTGACCATTTGTCACAACTGTCC
>CAZEWQ010000053.1:0-3743 GCA_964516255.1 uncultured Candidatus Saccharibacteria bacterium | reverse complement strand
AAGAAAATCGAAATATTAAAATATGAGTGGCCTGTTTTGAAACTGCGAGCAGTAACAGGTTCGGGATTTTATGTTAGATCCTTGGCGCATGACATCGGCCAAAAACTAGGTTGCGGGGGCTATCTTTTGGAATTGAAAAGAATACGGGTGGGAAACTTTGATATAGAAGATGCGGTAAAACTTGCGAGCCTAAAAACAACATCCTGAGGAAACCGTTACCAAACGACACAGTCTCCTCAGGAGATACGTTGAACCACCACTATCATCATTTTCCTGTCACGATCGAAACAAAACACACCACAACCAGAGAAATGACCACGATAATTCCCGCTATCAACATTAGAGTAGCACTTCTAATACCTACGGCCATAAAGACCACCAAGAAATAGATACTTCCCCCAATCCAGATAACCGATAGCCGTGGGTAGCTCCGCGCAAATTTCCACACCTTATGCAGCATTTCTCTTACCTCCTTTCTTGCTCTCATATTGGTGTCGCCGTTTTCGGCCGTCGCCATTGGACACCCACACACAGAACAAAACATGCAAGAGCCTTCTCGAGCAAACGGCTTAACAAAACTACTGAAACGCAAAGGGTGTGACTTCTTACCCAAATTCACAATTTATCCCTCCTCTTCTAGAATATGAAGCATTATACTAAACTTTGAGGCCACGCGTGACAGAACTCGCAGGGACTGCGAAGGTTGTAAAAAAGTATGGTGGACCGTGGCGGAATCGAACCGCCGGCCTTTGCAATGCGAATGCAACGCTCTACCAACTGAGCTAACGGCCCAGACAACTTAACCACCGGAAAAGCTTTTAACACATCCGATATAAGGGGATTTTAGCAGATTTAAAGGGTTGAGCCCGTACCTTGCATCAAATAAAAGCCCACGGCGCCGGCCATCAGCAGTGCAAAGATAACCCTCAAGGCAATGGAAGCGATGCGCCTGATGACCGTCAAAGCGAAAAAGGCTATAAAAAAGACAGCGAAGGCTACCACCCAACTACCACCATTACTTAAAAATTCATACGACTGCGACGCCCAAACATCTGAGGCCGTCGGGGCAGCTTGTTGCATACGTAAAATGCTAGCAGGAATTTAAAGCATTTGCAAAACGGAGAGGCCAGGCGGCAAGGTCATGGTCGTGACGCCTAATGATGCGCCCACTTGGGATGTTTGTGCCCCAATTTCTTTCTTTCGTTAAGGTAATCTATGTGATTGCTTCGTTTGCGAATCAGTTTAGACACATCAAAACCCGCCTCCTCGGATCCTTCGGCGATAGCGGCGGCCAATTCTCCACCTAAAAAGTGAGGCAAAATGACGTAAGTGGCCCCGTTTTCATAATATTTCAAGGCCTCATCAATATCGTATGAGATCACCAACGCCACCGCCTCTTCATTTTTAAGCATTTTTCTGACGTGCGACAACAAAAACAGGGTGGCCTCAAAATCCGGCACCGTAGAAACAATAAGCTTAGTATTTTCCAAATTTAGCTCGTCTAAAAATTCGGGGTCTTCCATGTCCCCGTATCGACAATTTATTTTCTTTTTCTTCAGATTCTTGATCAAATCGGGATTAAAATCCACCGCCAAAAACTTTTTCCCCATTCTCCCAAAAAGTTCGACGAAATCGTAAGCTGTTCGGTTGCATCCAAACAGAACCACGTCATAGATCCCATCCTCGGTGCGCGATTCCTTTTTCCGCCGATGCTTCTTTTCAAAAATAGCAAGAAGAGGAGCAACCTTGGGATAAATTTTTTCCGCGTACATTATCAAATAAGTGGACCCCGCTATGGTAATAAGCCCCACCAAAGTCAAAAGGGATACGGTACTTTGTTCCAAATGCCCCACTTTAAACCCTAAAAGCGCTAAGATCAAGGAAAATTCGCTAATTTGGGCTACTGCTAATCCAGCTAAGAACCCGGTCTTTTTGGTGTAACCCAAAAGCCCCATAAGAACCATAACTATCAGCGGGTTACCAACAAGCACAAAAACCGACAAAACCAAGACCGGAACAATAAGCTCTTGTACTTGGGCCAACACCATTCCGGAACCCAACAAAATGAAGAATATGATAATGAAAAAGTCACGCAGTGGTTTTAATTTAGCGCCAATCTCTTGAGCGTAGGGTGAAACGGAAAGGGCAACTCCCGCCATGAGGGCGCCGACCTCTATAGAAAATCCTAATTGCCTGAAGAGAGCGGCCAGTCCAAAACCCCAACCGATAGAAAACAAAAAGAGATACTCCGGGGATTTAGCAAAAAAGTCTCCCAGTTTGGGCAATATTTTGGAACTCACCACAACGAGTAAGGCGGCAACCAGTATTCCTTTGAGTAAAGTTAATAATCCAACCGAGAGTAAGTTGCCTTCTTGAGAAATAGTGGTTATACCAACTAAAAGTAGGGTGGCTACTACGTCTTGGACTAGCAAGAATCCGATGGCGATTTTGGCGTAAAGCTTCCCCAGATCTTTCTTGTCGGCGATAAGCTTCATGATGATAATCGTCGACGAGAAGGCGAGTGCAAAGGCAATATAAAACGAGGTCACAGCGGAATATCCAAAGGCACGCGCAAGTAAGAACCCGATGATTGATGTAAAGGTAATTTGACCTAATCCCGTCAGAAGGGCAGCTTTGCCCACCTCTTTTATTACTTTGGGGCTTAAACTTAAACCGACAATAAAAAGAAGTATGGCTACACCTAATTGGGAAAAGGCCTCAAAAGTGTGGGTGTCTCCATCTTGGAAAAGGCCTAGGATCTGCGGTCCCACAATGAGCCCGGTGAGAATGTGGCCCATAATTAAAGGTTGTTTCAAAAGGCGCATGACACCGGCGATAGCGGTGGCAATGACAATAACGGCAGCGAGTTCTACAAAAAATTCCATAGGCAGGTTTTTGATGCCGGTTGGGGCTAGGGAAATTGTATCAGGTGGGGAAATTCGTACAAGTACACCTGTCTAACTGCGTACAGAATTTTGCTACAATTCCCATATGACTGAGGTTAAAGCTATAATTCACGACTGGGATGACACGATTACAAACGCCTACGAGATTTATTCACAATTTTACTTTGACTTGGGAAACCACTTTAACTTAGAAGCACCACTACAGGAAAATATTAAAAACAGTTGGGGACACACCGTTAACAAAATAGTCAACGATCAGTGGCCTCACCTTTCCCGGGAGGAAACGCAGGGGATGATAGACAAGCTCATAGAAATCAAGAAGACGAGAGAACCTTACAAGATAAGGGTGTTTCCCGGGATCACAGACGCCTTCAAAAAACTGAGCAAAAAGTTTACGTTAGGGATACTTAGTTCAGGGCATAGCTTCGAAATAGAAAGAATTTATCGAGAAAAAATTCACCCCGAAATAGCCTACCACAAGTTTATTTTCGCCCCACCAGAACTGACCGTCCATAAACCGGACCCGGCCGTTTTCGACCCCGTCTTTAAGCAACTACAAGAACACAATATAACGGAAGCGGAAACAATATATGTTGGCGATAACCTAAATGACTACCACGCAGCAAAAAACAGAGGGCTGACCTTTTATGCGGTAACCACCGGCGTGACGCCCAGAGAAGATTTTAAAAAAGAGGGGGTGGGGGAAAAGTATATCCTGAAGGATTTTGTTGCGTTCGCGAAATCGATGTTGTAGGGGAGGCACTTAAAAGTATGTTAGTGTCTGGCGTGCCCGGAGGGACTCGAACCCCCGACCTCAACGTCCGCAACGTTGCGTTC
>CAZEWQ010000052.1:0-3932 GCA_964516255.1 uncultured Candidatus Saccharibacteria bacterium | reverse complement strand
TATGTTTGTGGTACAAATATTGCTGATTCTGATTCTAGGCAGTTAAACTCCACAATTCAATGAGGATAAGGAGCAAGAACAATGGCAACGCCGCGAGTAAGTAACATTGGTGCCGGGCAAAACCACACTATGTCCCCCGGAGGATTCCCGGGCGGGAGCAGGGCGTACGGAAGTGCCATCGAGAGCAGACAGTACCACTGCTACTGTTGCAGAGACAACCTCCCCGCAAGAGAATTTAGAGAGAAAGATAGGGATGCCAGAGATGACAACCCCAACCTCCAAATTCGCTGTAAAGGGTGCGGTGGGGGTACACGCCCACACCCTTCCTTGAGGAGGTATCGGGTATGACCTGAATCGCCCAGATAGAGGGAGGATTGTCTTTCAACGCTTCGCGTTGCAAAAACAATCCTCCCCTTGGCAACAACACTCTAACGGTTTAGAATAATCCCATGGAAAAAGCTAAAAACGAAAATGACGATCCTTTAGCACCGTTGAGACATTCGGCTGAACATATACTGCAAATAGCGGTGAAACAAGCCTTTCCTCAAGTAAAAAGGGTAATGGGGCCGCCAATTGAAAACGGCTTCTACTTTGACTTCAACCCGGAAGGGGAAAAGGTTTCGGTCGAAGACTTTGAAAAACTTGAGGGTATCATGACCAAACTCCGCGAAACCAACCTTTCCATTGAAGTAAAGGAAGTAGAAGCGAACGAAGCTGAAAAGCTTTTTGCAGGAAACCAATACAAACTGGACCACATCAAGGAAATCGTAGAACGCGGGGAAAAACCTTCCATTTGTGTATTTGGCAAAGAAGGCGACGAATTCTATGATGTTGACTTGTGTATGGGCCCCCACGTTAAATCCACCGGAAAAGTGGAAGCCTTCAAACTTTTATCCATCGCCGGCGCCTACTATAAAGGGGACGAGAAAAATACAATGTTAACCCGAATTTACGGTACCGCTTTTGAATCCCAAGAGGCACTAGACAAACATTTAGAACTTTTAGAAGAAGCCAAACACCGTGACCACCGAAAAATCGGCAAGGAACTGGAGCTTTTCACTTTTTCCGACGAGATCGGCCCCGGACTTCCATTGTGGATGCCCAAAGGTACCGTAATCAAAGAAGAACTGGAAAAGTGGGGCAAAGAAACCGAAGATAAATGGGGGTATCAACGCGTCGCCACCCCCTTTATAGCCAAAAGAAAACTTTTTGAAACTTCCAGCCACATTCCGTATTTTGAAGACGAAATGTACAAAGTTACTGTTCCCGGTGACGAGGAAGAGGAATATTTTATTAGACCCATGAATTGTCCTTTCCACCATAAGATCTACGCATCGCGCCCTCGAAGCTACCGCGAACTACCTCTAAAGCTTGCCGAATACGGAACCGTCGCCCGCTATGAAAATCGAGGCGCCCTAAACGGAATTTTAAGACCGCGCGTGTTTTGTCAGAATGACGCTCACATTTATTGCACACAGGAACAAGCCATCGACGCTTTCGTCGAAGTGGTGGACCTACACCGCTACTATTACGACAAACTGGGGCTAAAAGATCATTACATTGTTTTAGAACTCCGCGATCCCGAAAAAATGGATAAATATCACGGCAACGAAGAAATGTGGGAACTGGCCGAAAAGCTGTCGTGTGAGGCCATGGAAAAAGCCGGTGTTAAATATAAAGTGGTGAATGAAGGTGCTGCCCACTACGGACCCAAAATGGATTTTAAGATTAAGTCAGTCATTGGTACCGAATATGGTATCTCCACCAACCAAATCGACTTATACATGCCTGAAAGGTTTGGTTTGACCTACATCGACAAAGACGGGCAGGAAAAACCCGTTATCGTGCAACACCGGTCACCATTAGGGTCAAGTGAACGCTTTGTAGGATTTTTAATCGAGCACTTCGCGGGGGCCTTTCCGGTATGGTTGTCACCGGTTCAGGCAGTAATAATCCCCATTTCGGATAAACAACTAGGCTACGCCAAAAAAGTGGCCGCAACTCTAAAGGAAAAGGGCTTGCGTGTAGACGTCGACGGCAGGTCCGAGACGATGCAAGCCAAAATCCGTGACGCGCAGATGCAAAAAGTGCCTTATATGTTGGTGGTGGGTGAGCGAGAAGAGGAAAAAGATCAGGTTAGTGTACGTCTCCGCACAGGAGAGGATCTCAAAGCCAAGGATTTGACGGAAGTAGCAGAAAAACTTACCAATATTTATTTGACCAAAAGCCTCAATTTGTGGTAGCCTAACCGACGTTGTACAAGAGAAGGAAAGTAAATTACAAGCCACGCTTCTTCAAAAATGAGCGAATCAGAGCACCCAAATTGCGGGTAATTTTGGCAGACGGAGAGAACGTAGGAGTTTTGACCAAAGGAGAGGCACTGGCGAAGGCGCGCGAGATGGAACTGGATTTGGTTTTAGTCAGCGAGAATGCTAATCCTCCGGTGGCAAGGATTTTGGACTTTAGCAAATTCTTGTACGACGAAAACAAAAAGGCTCAAGCAATCAAGGCTAAATCGAAAAAAAGCGATGTTAAAGAGTTCATATTCGGACCAAGTATCGGGTTAAAAGATATTGAAACCCGGATCTCACGGGCGCGGGAGTTTTTAGGAGACGGGCACAAAGTTAAGGTAAGTATTAAGTTGAAAGGTAGGGAAGCGGCGTTCCCTCAAATCGGGGAAGAAAAGCTGAAAAAGTTTAGAGAGGGTTTGGCGGATATCGCCAGAGCCGAGGGGGATTTGAGAAGGGCAGGACGTCTAATTACCATGACTTTGGTGAAAACCAAATAGGTAGATTTATGGCAAAACGAAAATTAAAAACCAGAAAAACACTGGCCAAGCGGATAAAAATTACTAAGAGCGGTAAGATCTTGCGCAAGCAGATTCGAACGGGGCATCTGTTTAGAAAAATGGACGCTAGCAGGAGGATGCGAAAAAGAAGAATTCAAGTGCAGGGCAGTAAACGTATTATTAGGAGGCTTAAAAGGATGGTGGGAGCGGCTTAACCTCTGTTGAGCTGGCGGTCGTCGTCTCAAAAACACTATGCCGAGAGTAACAGCAGGCGTCAGAAGGCGCCGAAGACATAAAAAAGTAATAAAACTGGCTAAAGGGTACCGCGGAACCCGTAGTAAACTGTTTGGCCGCGCCCATGAAGCCATCGTACGCGCCGGAGAACACGCCTTTGCCGGACGAAGACTGCGAAGACGAGATATGCGCCGACTTTGGATTGCCCGAATTAACGGCGCCCTAACCGAACACGGAATCAACTACAGCCGATTTATAAAAGGACTGCATGACGCTAAAATTGATCTAAACCGTAAAGTGCTGTCGGAGATGGCTATAAATGATCCTGCGGGGTTTAAAACGGTGGTGGAAAAGGTCCGAGCTACAAGCTAGGAGTAACTGTGAACATCGCGGTGTCCGAGTAAATACCGGCAGGGGTATCCCCTAAGTTGGCGGATCATAAACTGAACATAAACTGAAACTGCTATAATTTCCCTAATGGCTGACCTAAATAGTGAGATAAAAGATAACCAATCGGTATTTGAGCGAGATTTGGAATCGGCACGTCAAAACGGAAATTTTGACCCGCTGTACCTCAAATATTTCTCCAAGGCCAAAGGAAAAACCACTCAACTTCTTAAAGAAATTGCCGGGCTGTCACTCGAGAAAAAACGCGCGTTTGGGCCACAAGTAAACAAACTCAAAGCCGAACAGGAACAAGCCATCGAAACCGCCCGCGCCGAATACGAGAAACAAAGAATCAACGACCCACAAATTGACTTAACCCTTCCGGCGTCGCCACCCCCCAGCGGATTTTTGCACCCCACTACCCAAACCATCCGCGAGATGAACAAATTTTTTCGATATTACGGTTTTTCGGTGGTAGAAGTACCCGAAATCGAAACCGCCGAATATAACTTTAGAAAATTAA
>CAZEWQ010000051.1:0-4126 GCA_964516255.1 uncultured Candidatus Saccharibacteria bacterium | reverse complement strand
CTTCCCCAACCTCAGAACCTTTCGCCAACTGTATAACCACTACCAACCCATACAAAAAGGTAACCGCACCAAACCAGTATGGAACGGCCGTCTTCACCTCTTCCACCACCGTCAGCCCCACCGTTTTAGCCACTACAAAAACCAGTCCCACAACAAAAGCCAAAGTTCCGGCGTGCATGACCACCTTTAAGTACTTAGAATACGGCAAAGAAAGTCCGCGAATCTTGCCCACAATCAAAAGCGCCACACCAATAAACAAGAAGCTAATGAACTTGAAGGCGAAGTTGCTCACGAACACTCCCAAAAATACTGCGGCGACCACTCCCCAAACTATATAACCGACCACGGGGCGCATCGAATCGATGGCTGTGGTAATTAGCGTCTGGTTGATCACAGCGTCAGGTATTTCCGCTAGGGGAATCGCTTTGGTTTCAGGGTTTTCCTCGAAAGTGTTGTTAACTAAGATATTCACTTCATTCACCAACACCAAGGTGTCATATTTTGCTAAGTCGTTTAAAGTTCCCGCGGCGTCAAAAACTACTAAATTGGCGGGGATCTTCTGCACCTCTTTCGCGCCCTCCGCGTCTTTTACCTTCTCTTGAAGAAACTTGGTCCACTCTGCGGGAACGGGCACAACGTAGGGCTCGGGCTGATTAATACTCAATTTTCCTTCTTCGATTGTGACCACCAATTCTTCAGGATAAATTGTGGCGCCGGCATCCAGAATACTAGTTAACCCCAACTTCACGTCTGCACGGATCGAAGGGGCAATAAAAACTGACGTCAGAACTGACATTAAAAGGGCCAGCGTCAGAAAATATTTAAGCGAAAAGGAAAATGACGTTTTAACAATGTCGCGATAATACGCAGGCGAGATTAAACTATTTTGAAAGACGTAGGCAAATGCCTTTATTTTTTTCATAAATACTCCTTAGGTAAAGTAAGATGGTAGGACCTCTTGGTAAAATTTTAGCACACTTGGGGCGTGTGGTGGCGGGTTTGGAACCTGATATACTTTAGCTGATGCGACAAGTTTTGGTAGAGGTTTTTAGATGGATATCTGGATCGGTTTTTAAGGTGGGATTTAAGTGGGTGGTGGGGCTTTTTCTGATGGGAAGTTTGTATGGCGTTGGGGTGCCGGTGGCAAGAGCAGGGTACGATGCTGAGTGCGTTTCCACAGGATTAGCCAACTACATGATTGACGTCCTTAAACATGCCAACGAACTCGATCGCATTAAGTTTTTAACCCCCGCCTTTAACATGACCGAGAGTCAGTTCACCGATCTTCTTAGCAGAGTGATCACTAAAGTTGACATCCCCTCCGGGCATGGAAATACTTATTGGGCTGAAATCGACTTTATCGCCGGAAACGCCTACAACACTTATTGGGAACCGAAGCAAACCTGGGCCTTTACTTATGGCGACGGCGGTCGAATCACCGAATGGTTAAATCGTGCACGAGCTACGGCCTCTGATAAAGAATATTTTTTAACCGAAATAGGTTGGCATGAATTTGTAGACACCAATAACGGAATGTTCCCTGTTTCCGAACAAGAGGCGGTAGATAATTTAGCTTTTGAAATTGAGGCCTTAGAAGACGATTCCGAGATAGGCGGGGCAGCTTTGTTTAACGCCTACAACAACAACGGCGGGTGGAGTCAGTTTTCAATAGTTAAAAGCGGAAACGCCAAAACCGACAAATTGATAGACGTAGCGTGCAACAGCGACAGCGACGACAACTGCTTTGCGGAAATTGGGTGCAGCGCAGGGGAGTGCTCAAAAATCGGGGTCAACACTGCGTCGGGACTTGAGGGCCCTCTTTTCTACGATACCGTGAACGCCCAAGGTTTGAAATACGTTGTAGGAATCGCCAAAAGCTCCGATGATGTGGGGGGCAACGTCGTTGACGCCCTATCCAAGGGAATTACTCCGGTTATAAGAATTGGTGTCGGAAACGACAGCGGAGGGTTTTACCAAGGGGGCGCTAACCCTGCCCAAGCGTATGTGTTATTTCTCCAGCATTTGAACGCTGTCATTAAGGATGACGCAGCGTTGGGGGCGGACAGCTACGTTTACGCCATCGTAGGCCCCAACGAACCTGACGCCGAACACTGGGCCGCTCCCAATTGTACTTATACCGAGGGTGACGACGGGGCAGACGGACAATTGAGGAGCGCTATAACTATAAGCGGAAAGGTCACCTCCACCTTGCTTAGCGTCACTGACACCGGAGAATCCTCCGATGCGGCACTACCGGTAGAGAATGCAGTTATTGCTACTTCCACCGGGGAAAAACTGTATGGAAATTTGGTGTTGGAACGCAACGAGTTGGGCGAGATTAAAACCGTGATTTCCGATTCTGACGGGGAATTTACTTTGACTTTTGCGCAAGGCAGCGGAACCAAAAGGTATTTAGCCGTCGTATGCGGAGAAGCCGGGGGAGTAGTGCTCGATCAATTAGGGGTTTTGGAGGCGGGCGGAAGCGGCGACTTGCCGTTATATACCAATTGCAACAATAAATTAAACGCCTCGTCCTCGGTAGAGGCTCTCAATGGTTTGCCGGAAGGGCAATTGAATTATTTGATCAGGGAAAGGTTTTTAGCCTGCGGAACCAGGGGAATAGACGATGCGGCCGACACTGTTTTGCAGGCTTCGGATGAAGGGGACGATCCTCTGATTGTGGGCAGTCGATCCATTGTTGGTAGCGTCCACACCACCCGCTTGGAAGACACAACTTACACCAACAAAGAACCAACCTCACTTACCCCACCTCCCTCGATTCCCACTTCAGAAACCAACTACGGTAAGGCGAATTTAATGCAATCGGGTGAGGACCTTGATAGATTGGTCACCTCAAGCCACTTAGTTACCGGTGGTGCCTTAGGGTGGCGGGAATATTACCGTGAAGAAGGGGAAGAACTTACACTACCTTCGTGCGAACGCCTAAAAGCCTGTAAGGACCCCATTGAGGGCTTGGAAGGTTCTTTGGGATTGCCAGGGCTAAATCAAAAATCTTGCGGGGGAATTTTTGCCAACTTAATGACTCCCTTTGATCCTAAGGTTATAGAGATTTATAATAAAGCCAACAAGAGCGCGGCAGACGGCGGGCTGGCGGACATTGAGGTTTGTACCTATAATGGGGAGGATATTCAATTTTGCCAGATCAAACCTCCCGAATGGATCGATCCCGAGTGGTCTTCCTGTGGAACGCCTGAACTGACTAGTGATTACTGGCATCCAAGTCTTTTGTCAACCAACTTTCAACCTATACAGCCGGTGTTGGAGGGGGCGGATGACGAGTTTATAGTTGAGGTTGTGACTGATGCTGTAGTGCCCATAGTAGAGGCGCCGAGACACATGCTTGGTCCGGATATGGTCCTTGGTAATGTCGGCGATTATGCGGAAATTGATGACAGCAAAACGCTAGCCATAACCGGAGCCGTAACGGCAGAGACAAAAAAGAATACGCAAGCCTTTAGAGGAAGCGAACAACCGGTACAATCACCGGCGGCCGGCAGACCGCAAAGCAAGGATAACGCAGACCTGTCACTGAGAACCGGAATGACCCCCGAGGTCCCCCCCACGGATAGGGTAAGAAGGTCGCAGGTTAAATATTCCATGGTGGGAACTGATACGCTTTGTAGTTGTGCCCGATTCGATGAGGCGTGGGACCTTACTACCGGAAAATGCGTTGCACCGTCAAACTTATTCGGAAAGATCGCCGGCTTTGATCCCCTTGGTGACATTGCCAAAAATTTGCATAAGACGGCAATCGGTTGGAAACAGGCCACCAGCAGAAACTTGGAACCCGGAGACCCCCATAAAGGCCTCGATTGGTGGAATGGAACCACCCTAATTGGAAGCCTTTTCGGGAATGTGTGTTACTGGCCCGTTTTTAATAAGTTTTGCGAGATTGCAGACTCACTTATAGGGGAACCGGGGGTAGACAGCAGTTTCAGCCCCATGGACAACATGCGCGCCGGGTGGGTACGTGACTGGCCTAACTCGGATTCGGCCCCAAACCCCTACTTTATCGACCTCGCTCTTCCCAACATGCCCCAAACCCTGTTGGAAATGTTTAGTGACAATACCACAGGCAAGGTGCCAATAACCAACCCGACTACCG
>CAZEWQ010000050.1:0-4294 GCA_964516255.1 uncultured Candidatus Saccharibacteria bacterium | reverse complement strand
TGGCGTGCCCGGAGGGACTCGAACCCCCGACCTCAACGTCCGCAACGTTGCGTTCTATCCTCTGAACTACGGGCACACAAATTCAAGCATACTAAGTCGTGAAAGGTTGAGCGGCACAAGGATACTACGTTTTTGGCTTTCCATCAATGTTAAGTCGATCAATCACCGATAAATAAGACTTGTCAATCACAGTCAACGGCTCTTCCTCAATAAAAGTCAGATACCGCTCAAAAATCTCTTTCAGTTTGTCTTTGTCTTCGGGTTTAAAGTTAAAAAACAGGCGTCCCGGCAACTTATCAACTGTGTTGACCACTAACGCTATGCCCCCAAAAGCGGTGGAAAAGAAAAAGCCTTTCAACTCCGCCCACTCGTAAAATTTTCCGGCGAAGGAAGCACCGTGGCTGGTAATTTGGTGCCTTAAAATCTCCGGCGGAGTTTTGGAAAGCGCGTAACTGATGAAAGCAATGCTGGCCACCACTGCGATTAGTAAATATTCCTGCAGAATTAAGAGCAAAAATCCGATTACGACGGCCACAATCATCAGATTTTTCTTGAGTTTATTGCTTATTTGTCGCGGAGATCGCCGAGCGGAAGCTTCCCAGGCGAATAAAACCTGCTTCCCTTGTAGCTTGTCTTCTTCGATGGTAGGTTTGACGACGGGTTCCTCTTCCCTTTGATAAGGGCTAGTTAGACCTGCAATGTCGGTAATGGTTCTAAATTTCATCGGCGGTTTGACAATTTTGGCGGAGGGTACAGGATTCGAACCTGCGGACGGGTTACCGTCACGGCTTAGCAAGCCGCTGCATTACCACTCTGCCAACCCTCCATGTCTCCTTCCCCATTATACCTTATCGACCGCGATTTCCTAGAGATTTTTTGCAGAGGGTAAAGGCTTGAATCTCGGCTGCTCCGGCTTGATGTAGGGCTCGAGCACTTTCCAAAAGGGTGGCGCCGCTGGTGCAAATGTCGTCAACAATCAAAATTTTACGATTTTTGAGGTTTTTGGTGCAAGAGAAGGCGTTTTTTATGTTTTTCAACCTCTCCTCGCGGGAAAGGTGGAACTGACTGCGAGTATCCTTATGTCTATTCAGAATAGACCCTACATATTTTAGGTTGAAGGTGGCGGCTAGGGTCTTGGCAATGAGCTCCGCTTGATTAAATCCCCGTTTCTTGTACTTGTGGGTGCTTAGGGGAATTGAGGTTACATAAAAGCCTTTGTAGGCCAGACCGTAGTTTCGGGCGAACAGCATGCCGTATTCAGTCAAAATTTTTAAGGCGGCAAACTGGCGCGAACTGTACTTAGACATTCTGATTATTTTTCGGGCTAAACCCTCGTACTCAAAGCAGGAAAAGACTTTTAGACCGCGTAAGCCAAAGCGGTTTTGATCTAGGATTAGGCATTTTCTTAAGCAATTGGGGCACAAAAACTCCCCCACGTTTCCGCAGCGCACACATTTAGGTGGAAATATTAGGTTAAGTACAGGTTCCATAGCAAAAAATAGTTATTAATAAGTTATCCACAGGTGAGTAAACGCTGTAGCTATAGCGCGAGGCGTTGGCTAGCCCTATAGTTCGACCGCCCCATTACCCTGTAGTGATGGTAACCGGAGTATGGTATAAATCAAGATGCAAATATCTAGTGAGACTAGACATGCATAACGGAAAGGGGAATCTAACGGACGTCTGTATACCACATGTAACGAATAGAGCTTTGTGGTATAATACTATCGGTTCCTTTCCATTCCTTTTCTTTTCGGTAGTTTGTATGAACTACCACAAGTACATAGTTACTAGTACTTAGAATACCCGTGGAATGAACCCACGGGATTTTTGTTTTTAAGGAGGTGAATCTAGATGGAAAAAGGTAATAAATCACTAATAATGGGACTTTGGAAGTTCCATGGAAAAGTGGGGCACAAGGACCTAATGGAAGTTGCAGAGGGGTGGAAGAGTGACGAAAATTACGAGTTACTCTACATTAGGCAAGTAAGTAAAGATCAGAATGGAGTCGGTTTCGCCTACAAGTCAGACGGTACCAAAGAAGCACACGATGTGTACTTCAACAAGGCATCTGATGAGCTTAAGAGAAAATTTGGTAATGACCTAGTAGGATGGGACATAGCTAGCACAACTACACTAATCAAGGGATTCTAAAATCCTTTGTAGGGTGGAGAGGAACCACCCAATTCTTTGGTGGAGAGATCACCTAAAGTTTGGAATCGGCTTATTGAATGGGTTTTTAAGTGGGAAAAACAGTTTTGTTTTACGGATTAGCCTTGTTTTTACAAGAAATATACAGCTTCCTTTTATCACATATGGGTATTAGAACTATTGGATGATAGAATTGATTTATGGCAAAGGAACAATTAGAAGTATCAGTTCCACAAGAGGCTGTTAACGCCAAACCCATAACAGAACAAGAACCTATCGAGAAAAACAAAAACGAACTAGTCTGGAAAAGGGAACGGTTAGAAGGTCTGGTAGAACCCCCATTTCTTAAAGCCTGCGAGGAACTTTATGACAAGAATATTCGAACCTTGTCTACATCAGCCAACAAAAAAGATGTTGCCGTGGGCTATGCTCACATGATTATTGAGGTGGCTTCAATGTCTTCAGAAAATGTGACGATTGCTGAAGATGTGGCAACCGAGGAAGGGAATGAAATTGTTGAGTATGATCGACGACAAGCGTTAGTTGTTCATATACCTGTGGATGAAACGACAACTACTGGGGAAATAGAGGAACAATCAATGGAAATAGCCTCAAAGTTCAAAAGACAGCCTCTAACTTGGACTCCTGTACTTACACTCGATGTGTTGAAAACAAGATACGGTATTGAGGCATCAAGCACCGAGTATGATGATTCCCAGGCTTGGGTTGATGAGGGATATTACTATGATGCGGGGTCGGGCAGATTCTACTTGAGTGAGGAGCATTTTAGGAAAATTAAAGAGTTTTCATAGGCTAATTACTGTTCTTCGTCGCAACAACAACCTTTGGTGGAGATGGCGGGATTCGAACCCGCGTGTCGAAAGTTTAAATTCAAAAGTAATACAAGCTTAGTCAAACTTTTTCAAAAAGGAAGGTGTTTGACGCCCCGTTATTCCTTTTTGTGATCGTAAACCTAAAACTTCGAAGAGTTTCTAGGTTTTTGAGGTGTACCCCCTTGGAAAATTGAAGTGATCGGTTTCAACCTTCCTCAGCTCGGTTTTATATGACCCACGCATTCCCTCCGAATAGAAAATGCAGGATCCAACCTTCTAGAGGTTGTTACGCCATCACGTACGCGGGTGCAAAAGCACCAACGGTTGCGTCGGCGTATTCGGCTGATTTGTTTTTTTCAGCACTTTGTTTCGCTAAGTTCGTGACGAGGTCCTAGCGCCCCGGCTTGCTCCTGTATTTAAAGCTTCCGGTCAAAGCCAATACATCCCCAGATTTTAGCGTGTTATATCGCTCTCAACAGTGTGTTACAACGTTCTGACGTGCTCTTTTATCTCTCGGTCGATTTCACGCTCTTTCTGCTGTTCTTTCTCAACAGCCTTTTTGTCGAGTTTTTTGGCGTGAACTCCTATTCCGACTTCCAATTTTACCAGATTATGCTGTAATAGCAAGCTTAGGGGTACGGCCGCCTTGCCTTTCTGCTGTAAAGACCTACGTATTTTTTCGATTTCATCTGCCGTTAATAACAACTGTCGCGCGCGCCGAGCCTGTTGGTCACTGTAACTTTCCCCATATTTTGAATATTTCCCGATAAATAAGTTAAAAACTTGGGCCTGTCCGTCTTCCACCAGAACATAGGAACCCTCTAAATTTGCCTTCCCTTCACGAATAGCCTTAACTTCGTAACCGTGCAACTTTATGCCCGCAATAAATTTAGTCACAAAAGTGCAATTTCGCAGGGCTTTTCTATTTTTAGCGCTTACCACCGGGTTTTTGTTCGCCAACTATAGCCCCTTCAATCAATTTGGGCATCTTACCGGCATAAAAACAGCCAAAAGCCAAAACAAAGGGGATAACCAAAAGCGTAATTTGACCACCCATAGCCGCCGCGACCGCTAGCACATCACCCTCACTGCCCCACGCTACCCTAAGATTTTTCACCACCAAATACCACGCCAGCAAAGTAGCCACCCTTAAAGTTAGTGCCATAGCAATTAGTGATAGACTTCCAGCAAGCAATTCCTTCAGGAGCTTTAGCGCCTTATCATCTTGCCCCGGTATGGAGCTAAGGGCAAAAACTATTGGGGAATAAACCGTCTTAATTATTAATTTCAAATAAACAATAAGTATTTTG
>CAZEWQ010000049.1:0-4297 GCA_964516255.1 uncultured Candidatus Saccharibacteria bacterium | reverse complement strand
ACTCGCCCACGGCCGTCGGTGGTCAAATTAACGTAAATACCGCCGATTCCGACCAACTTCAGTCCCTTTCCGGCATTGGGGAAGTTTATGCCCAACGAATTATTGACGAAAGACCCTTTAGCGACCTCGATGACCTAAAAGAGCGCGCCAAGATTTCCGCGTCAACTATAGAAAAGATCGGCCCTTCAGTGGTGTTCAATTAGCACAATTCCAACCAAATGTCATTCATTAAATATTATTTGTTTTTAATTATTCTGCTGGTAACGGCGGCTTCTCGTGTGTATGCGTTTTGCGATGGGGTAGGGGATCTGGCTTCCTGTGAAATGAAGGCACGCGCAGCAGGGAAAGAAAGCTTTTTTGGAGAGGAAATAGAGAGTTCCCTAGAGGTTTTCCGTGTCAACGTGGCGGAAAACGTTCGACGGTACCTTCCCAGCCCGCATAGTGAGTTATTGCTGGGTATGGTGATCGGAGTGGACAACTTAGATAAAGTTCCTAGGTTTAACGACATGTTGCGCGACACCGGAACCATCCATGTAGTTGTGGTTTCCGGGTTCAATATTAGTTTGGTTTTTGGCTTGGTACTGTCCGTTATTGGGACAAGATACAAAACCCGGAACTTAATTATTGCGCAGGCCTTTACTTCCTTGTACGCGGTTGTTTCGGGATTTGAGCCCCCTGTCGTACGCAGTTTGATCATGGGAAGTATTGCCGCCTGGGGAAAATACTACGGTCGAAGTCTGGATGCGGAAAGGCTCTTGATTTTTTCAGGGTTGGTAATGGTGGCAATCAGGCCTACATATCTGTTCAGTCTAAGTTTTCAGCTTAGTTTTTTGGCCACTCTAAGCTTGGTGTTGTTCTCTAGCACCTTTTCCGCCTGGTTAAAGGGTATTTTCGGTGTTAATAACGTTGTGTTGGAGGACCTGTCCACTACTTTAGCGGCACAAATACTGGTCTGGCCGCTAATTTCCTATCGTTTTGGGACTGTTAGTCTCATAAGTCCTTTAGTGAATGCGTTGATTTTGTGGACGGTGCCGCTAGCCACAGTAATCGGGGGACTGTTGGTCAGCTTGGTGTTTGTTAGCCCGTTTTTGTCCAATATCGTAGCATTTGTAGTGTATTTTCCCTTGGATGTGTTTGTTTGGGTGGTTGAGACATTTTCAACCCTAAAGTATGCCTCGATTCCTTTCCAAGTTTCTGCCAGGGCTCTAATTATTTACTATGCCTTGATTCTGGTTTTACATCGGATATTTAGGTTTAAGGGAGTTTCATGCGGTTAAAGACTATTGTCATACTTTTGGCCGCGTTATTCGCGTTCAGAACCGTTTCTTACGCTTGTTCCACCTCAGGGGAGGTTGGAAAGGTGGATGTTTTCGATATCGGGCAGGGAGACGCCATTTTGATTACTACACCCGGTAAAAGTCGTATCCTTATCGATGGCGGCCCCGATTTTAGTGTTGATACCTACTTAAATAGGGAATTTCCGCCGAATAAGTGTCATTTAGATGTTTTGGTCTTAACGCATCCCCACGCGGATCATGTGGCAGGTTTAAATCGGGTGTTGCAGCGGTGCACGGTTGGGGCAATTTTCGTTAACGAGGTTCCCTACGAAAGTGTCGGATATAAGCGGTTTATAGACGCCTCCGTGGATTTTAAGGTGCAAAAATTGATCGCCGGAGACTCGTTTGAGATTGACGGGGTTAGTTTTTTGACGCTATGGCCAACCGAAGAGTTATTGGCGAAAAAACTTAATGACGTCAACATTGTTTCTACGGTGTTATTTATGGATTATGGCAACTTTGAGGCTTTATTCACCGGGGATATCGAAAAAGAGGTCTTAGATGAGTTGGATTTATCCCTAATCTTGCCCCTAATTGATGACGGTTTTGATTACTATAAAGTGCCTCATCACGGGTCTAAATATAATTTAAGCACCGATTTAGTGTTGCAGTTGCGGCCTAAAGTTGCAATTGTCTCTGTGGGAGAAGGTAATAGATTCCAGCACCCGCATTCCCAAACGCTTGATTTCTTGGAAACTGCAGGTGCCAGGGTTTTTAGAACTGACATTGATGGTACAATAACGGTAAAGTATGGGTATTGACGCGCTTGTTAAAGAGAACATAAAAGTTGCTGTAAAAAGTGTTTATAGTGTGACTTTGGATGATGTTCATCTGGAACACCCGGATAATCCGAAATGGGGAGATTTTGCGACAAACGTTGCTATGTCGCTGTCTGGGGATCTCAAGCAATCCCCATTGGAGACTGCCAAGAAGCTATCCTATGAGTTACAAAAAATGGATTTTTCTTTTGATCGAGATGGGGTACGCTGTGAAGCCTTAATTTCCTTAGATGTGGCGCCTCCTGGCTTTATCAACTTCAAATTATCTAATGAGTGGTTGGTCAACGAATTGTATGAAATTGTTGGAAATGACAGTAACTATGGGTCAGCAGATTTGGGGGAAGGCAAGCGGCTTGCTTTGGAACACTCAAATGTAAACCCCAATAAGGCGGCGCATGTGGGACATTTAAGAAACGCTTGCCTTGGTCAGTTTGTTGAGCACGCTTACGAGTTTTTGGGATACGATGTAGAAGTCCAATACCTCGACAACGACTTAGGTATGCAGACGGTTACTTCCTTAATGGGAATGGAGGAGATAGCGGGTATTTCCCCACATGACTACCAAAAGTTCGATCACTACATGTGGGATGTATATTCTCAAATGGAGGCGAGGATTGCGGAAAACCCTGATTTGCAGGAAAGGCGCCAAAAACTGCTGCTTGAGGCGGAAGACGCGAACAGTGAGACTTCCGGGAAATTGGTCGATCTTTCTAGGAAGGTTTTGCAGGGTCAGTTGATCACTTTCCAAACTTTGGGGTTTGATTATGACGTGATTATCCATGAATCCGATGTATCCCGGCTTGATTTGTGGGGAAAGACTTTTGAAATATTGAAACAAAACGATAATATTTATTGTGCCACAGAAGGCAAATCTAAGGGTTGTTGGTTAGTAAAGATGGAGAGTGGGGCGTCTCAGGTTGAAAATTCTGATGAAATCGAAGGTGATAAGATAATTGTGCGTTCTAACGGGGTACCAACTTATACCGGGCGCGATATTGCCTATCATATGTGGAAATTCGGACTTTTGGACTCGGATTTTCACTACAAGAAATGGGATATTGGTACCCAGGAGAAGCCCCTGTGGTCCACCACTTCACAGTTGGCAACTGATCCTGCGGCGAAGAAGATCACCTTTTCCGGTGCGGACATGGTTTTAAATGTTATAGACGTTAAGCAAACTTATGCTTTAGAGGCGGTGAAATCTTCACTTCGATACCTAGGTTACGATACGCAAGCAGGTAACATGACCCACATAAATTATGGGTTTGTTTATTTGTCGTCGGGTACAGCAAAACTGTTGGGGATCGACGTGTCCGATGGGAAAAAGCAATACGCCATGAGCGGAAGAAAGGGGTGGGGGATAAAGATCGATGATTTTACTGATATGGTGGGGAAAAAGCTGGTAGAAGATTATGGTGAGTCCCAGACCCTTAAACAGGTTAGAAACGGGGCCATTAAGTTTGAGTTGTTAAAGTATGATACTTTTCAGGATATACTCTTTGACCTAGACGAGGCTCTAAGTATCAAGGGCTTTTCCGGACCCTATTTGCAATACACTTTTGCCCGCGCTTCTGCGATTTTAGAAAAGAGCGGTTTAAGTATGGAGGACATTTTGTCCCAAAAGCCCGGTGTTGACGGACAGACGGTTGAGGAGACCGCTGTTTTAAGGCTGTTGTATAAGTTTCCTGAAGTGGTGCAATTGTCTGCCGAGCGGTATTCACCCGGGATTTTGTGTCGTTACCTATTTGATATCGCTCAAAAATTTAACACTTTCTACACCAACGTTCCCGTTTTGGCCGCTTCCAAGGCTGATGACAAGCACCTCAGACTGCTTCTGGTTGCCGGTACGGCAATTGTGCTTAAAAATGGACTATTCCTCCTGGGGATTGAAGCCCCCAGCAAAATGTAGTCGTATATGCCTAGATATAAGCGAATAAACAATCCCCATGTTGTCTTCAGATTTATGCGAAGCTTGTTGGTAATTGTGCTTTTAACCGTGTTGGTGTTGGGTGTTTCTTTTGCTGTTAAAAACATATACGGTTTGGGACTGTTCGGAAGCCAAGAACCGCAGAGATCCGATGCTAATGCTAAGGTTGTCCCGATCGAGGACGATAGCACCACCGAGGATAAGACGGATTTCGCCGACAGGACGGCGCTGTTTGAGGTGGCAATTATGGGTGA
>CAZEWQ010000048.1:0-4305 GCA_964516255.1 uncultured Candidatus Saccharibacteria bacterium | reverse complement strand
AGAAAAGGGGATAAATAAAATTCCCAGGCGTGTCGCGCTTCCTGAACGGATTACCTTAATCAACTTGGGAAAATCCACAGCACGCTTGATCAAAGGTAGTAGGTTGTGGTCTCAAGACTCCACTTCCCAAGGGGATTTTGAAGCTTACACCCGAGAGTTGAAGGCGGTTTCCGTGCTGGCCGTCAAACTTTTAGTAGCTGCAAGTTTATTTAGCCTCCGTTGGACGCGCAAGAAAATTGAAGCGTTTGTAAACCAGCTTGTCATCCAAAGTATAAATTACGGCAAACTCTTTTTATCGACGTCCAAAGCAGATTTCAAATCATTTCTGACTTTTTGCGGATATGTTAAGGATTACGCTGGGCTAATAATCAAAGTTTTGATCTCCTTGGCTCTAATGGATATCAAGGTTTTCTCCTTTTCCAGAGTGTTGAGAACTTTTAAATCAAGTAGACTCCGCAAGAGAAGAAGGATTAAAAGAGTAATTACGGTTCGACCCGGTGTTGGTGTTGCCAGGGCCGCCGCACTCTCCCGCAGGTATCAACGACTCGGCTTTTTTAAAAAGTTTGCTTTCTTTTCACTAGGCATAGTTTTCGCCCTCCTTTTTATTTTCGCGCCCTATCAAATTTATACTTGGTTCAGACAGCTTCCCAACCCGGCACTCTTAGCCTACGAAGCCAGCATCAAAAGCACTCAACCTACCAGACTTTATGACCGTAAAGGCCGCCTTTTATACGAAATTTATATAGACAAACGTTACGAGCCTGTCGCACTAGACCAGCTTCCCTCGTACTTAGTCGACGCCACAGTAGCTGTTGAAGATGACCGTTTCTACAACCACATCGGCTTTAGAGTTGAAAGTATTATTCGGGCGGCGCGCGCCAATGCCGTGGAGGAAAATAAAATCCAAGGGGCGTCAACTATCACTCAACAATTAATTAAAAACGTTTTGTTAACCCCCGAACGAACCGTAGAGCGAAAAGTTAAAGAACTCTTTTTATCCATGATGGTGGAGCGCCAATACTCTAAACGCGAGATTTTAGAGATGTATTTTAACAACATTTCTTACGGCGGAAACGCTTGGGGAGTGCAATCGGCGGCTCAAAAATATTTTGACAAGGATGCCGCTGATCTGGACTTGGCGGAGGCTAGTGTTTTGGCTGGCCTTCCTTCGGCACCGTCGGTTTATTCGCCCTTAATGTCCGATATCAAAGTTGCCAAACAGCGACAAAAATATGTGTTGGAACGCATGGTGGTTTTGGGTGCGATTTCCGAAGAGGAGGCTGAAGAAGCATATCGACAGCCGCTAGAGTTTAACGAGGAGGTTAATTTTATATTAGCGCCTCACTTTGTGAACTTTGTGCGAAGCGAGTTGGATCGGATGTATGGCAAACGATACGTAGATTACGGCGGTTTGACGGTGATGACCACGTTAGACCTAGATTTGCAAGAAAAAGTAGAGGAAATAATTAGAGAAGAGGTGGAAGTCAATTCGCATTTGGGTTTTTCTAACGGGGCGGCGGTAGTTTTGGATCCTAAAAAAGGAGAGATTTTGGCTTACGTGGGCTCCGTGGACTACAAGCAGGAAGGATGGGGGGCCTACGACGTGGTTACTGCTATGCGCCAGCCGGGCTCTTCTTTGAAACCTATAACATACGCACTGGCCTTGCAAAACGGGTACACCGCGGCATCGATTGTTTTAGATAGCCCCGTGACCTTCCAAAATGCTTGGGAATCTTATCGCCCGGTCAATTACGATGGGAAATACAGAGGTGCCGTCACTTTGCGCAGCGCTCTTGCGGGGTCATACAATATTCCGGCGGTGAGAATGGTAAACGCGGTGGGTTCCGATAACATGGTAAATTTGGCCAGCCGGATGGGTTTACGCACCTGGAGCGTAGCAGACGGCGGATATGGCCTTTCAGTGACTCTAGGGGGCAAGGAGACAAGACTTTTAGACCTAACCAACGTCTATGCCACTTTCGCGCGCGCGGGCGTTTACAAGGAGGCTACGCCCTTTATTACCATTTTAGACCGTTTTGACTACAGGCTATTTGCCTCCGCCGATTTAGATGAAGAAAAGATTTTGGAAGAAGAAGTTGCGTACATTATCACCCACATTTTGTCGGATAATGTTGCTCGCACGCCGGCGTTTGGTTCTAAGAGTAGTTTGGTGATTCCGGGGCATACGGTGGCGGTTAAAACAGGTACTACCGACTACAAAAAGGATAACTGGACGGTGGGCTTTACTCCATCTTGGGTAGTGGGAGTTTGGGTTGGTAATAACGATAATAGACCCATGAATCCCTATTTGGCGTCCGGTTTAAGCGGTGCGGCACCGATTTGGAATAAGTTGATGGGGCTGGTTTTGAGTGATACTCCGGTCGAAGGGTTTGATCAACCGGGGGGAATAACGGTGTTTAATGATCCGGTTTGTAAAAGAAGCGAGGTTTTTGTGAAGGGGAGTAAAATTCCATCGAGACTGTGCGTTCCTAAGAAAAAAGACGATAAGGACAAGGAAAAGGATGATGATAAGGATAAAAAAGAGGATAAGGAGAAGGACGACGATTAAACCCCCAATTCTCGCGCACCGTAACCCATAGTATTGACAAGTTGAAGTTTCTTTGCTAGAATGTCCCTGTAGAGTTGAATAATCGCAGATAAGTAGAAAGCCGAGTTTTGTTAGGAATAATAGCCCTAAGTTCTTAGTAACACTCGGCTTTTTGTTTTTGTGTGAGAGGGGTTTTTATTGTTTGTAATAGAACTTTGAAAATATATTACTGTTTCGTGTATTACTTCTGCCGGTTGAGGTTGCAGGCCATCCGGGTCCAATTTGGGCAGGATTGGGTCCGGGTTGGCTGCAATCTCTTTGGCAGCGAGCGTCAAATGACTGGTGAGCTGGCGGGAGTTCATCAAAGGTTGTTTGGCAACGGGACCCGTAAAAGGGACCCTACTTATTGAGAAAGGAGGCCAGAAATGGCTACCTTCTATAAAGGTACGAACAATGGCGTTGTCGCCGTCGTGACGGAAGACGTGTGGCGGCAGATGCAAGAACGCGAGGCGTTGTTGGCTAAGTGTGAGGCTCAGGATTTAGGCAGACCCCAACTCCCACGGATTGGCCCAGTGTTCACGTTCTCTGACCCCAAGCACCACTCTTTCCAGTTCATGACCGGAAGTATTGAGTTATTGGAGGTGCTTCTGAAAGGTCATAAATTCCTATACGGAGGACTATGGGTCCCCTTCTCGAATGGATACGAGTGGGGATGGGATGGTGATGAAAAACAGGCCCGTTGGGAGCAAGGGTTCTCGACTTCGCTGGACGAGGTCATGGAGGCTTTTGGGCTCACCGTGAGCACGCCGGCCAGCTAGCGCGCCTCCCCCTCTTCCATTTGGGCTAATCAGAGACTTTTTTGGGTATATTTTATCCACTGAAGACCCGCCACTCTGATTAGCCGTTCTGCCCTAGAGGTCGCATATCTCGGATTAAATTCTATCCGGTGGTATGCGGCCTCTCTTTGTTTCTGTGGCTAAAATTCCCAAAACGACAATCCATAAGAACATCACTTGCGGGTAGAAAAGTGAATTTATAAACTGGGATTGCAGGACTAGAACTCCTGAAACCACCAAGATCAAAACCTTGGTATCCAAATCTCTACCAAAAACGCTAAACCTTCCATTCCTTCTAGAAACCCCCAAAAGCACGTACAAAAACCCGCCTACAAAAACCGCAAAACCAACTATTCCCGTAGTAGCCAGTACCAATAGCAGGCTTGAGTCGCTACCTGCGCCTGCGTGGCCCCCTAAACTATCAACCTCAAAAAATCCATAATCCTTTTGGGCGTACCTAAACGCGTTAAACCCCACCCCTAGAAATAAGTTATCCTTGGCAATTTCCCAGGTGTTTCCCCATGAAATTAATCTAAAGTGCGCCGAGTCCGCCGGATCGGTGACTCCCACCAACCGCGTCTGCACCCGAGGAACGGCAAAATAGGCCAAAAAAGCCACCAAAATTCCCACAAACAGCAGGTATCTATATTTAAAAACTCCAAAAATTAATACCACTACCCCAAAAGCCGCCCAACTACTGCGTGAAAAAGTTAGTGTCAATGCCGCTAACATGATAACCCCAGCGATTAGTAAGTTTCGCTTGGTGAGGGAACTTTTAGCTGTAGACCACACAAAACCAACTATGCCCAGGCACATGGCCAAATATCCTCCCAAAAAGTTAGGATCAAAAAAAGTGGAAGCCAGACGATTTTTATGCGGATCCCAACCTAACTCAGAATCCAAAGCCGTAAAGTCAGGTAA
>CAZEWQ010000047.1:0-4315 GCA_964516255.1 uncultured Candidatus Saccharibacteria bacterium | reverse complement strand
AATCGTCAGCTTCGGATAGGCTAGTCTTAACCATTTCCAGTGTTGACCTAACTGGGTATCCTCTGAATTCCTCGGGGTATTTGGAAGTGTCTACATAGGTCAACTCGTCTCCAACTAAACTGATTTTGTCCAATAAAACATCGGAGTTCTCCGCGATTTCGGGCATGATCGAGATCCAGTTGGAAAAGGCGTCCAGTAAGCTAAGATCATCTGCAGTTTCGTCTTCTGCGTTAACCTTAAACCCAGCAGCGTCGGCAAATGGTGTCACTAAAACAACGGCCTCGCGTCCCGCATCAATTGCGTACAAACCGGCATTAATAAAGTGATCGGAATCTTCGTAGTAACTCTTGGTAAATCCAAGGTTGCGCACCCACCCAAGGTTCTCATCCCGAGATTCTCTGACATCATGAAGATCCTGCTCCAACTCACCAAATGAGGCCTCAATAGCCGGCAGATCTCTGGCCAAAAAACCCTCTTGCAACTTCCCAAAGTCGCCCCCCAACCCCCGAACGTCCCCGTAAAACTCACGCACCGGACCCAAAATAAAGATGTACAAAACCACAAAAACCGCCACCAAAACACCCAACACACCACCGGAAATAGTCAGGAACTTCTTACTTGGCTTCTTGAATTTTATTTTGGGAATCTTCAAACTGCGCATCGAGGGAGCAGTCGGCATACTCGGCGTATTAGAAGCCTTCATGTACTTCCTATTAGGGGACCAAAACTTAGTTTTCATGGAACAATAACTCCTTATTAACCTTAAAAATAATTACACTGCCCCTCTCTTAGACAACACCACGTACGGTGTCTTTGTTAATAATACCAAATCCTGCAACAAAGACCTACTTTTCGCATACTCCGCATCCATTTTCACCCGTTCTTCAAAGTTTACTTGGGACCTCCCGCCGGTCTGCCAAACACCGGTGATTCCCGGTTTTACTGAAACCGCCAGATCCAAATTTTTTACCGAATCGGGAAATCTCTCTTTTTGCTCCTTCACTTCATAAGGATAATACGCTCGCGGTCCTACTAAGCTCATCTTACCTTGAAGAACATTAAAAAATTGGGGTAATTCGTCGATACTGGTTTTCCTTATAAATTCACCGCCCTTTATGATTCGGGGATCCTCGAGAGGAGAAAGTTTGTAATTATTATCCACGTACCTTTTATAAAGCTCTTTATGCTCAACCAGATATTTGTGGGCATTAGGAATCATCGACCGAAACTTGTACATTTTAAACTCTTTTCCACCTTTACCCACCCTATTCGGAATGTCGGCAAACACGGGACCTTCGGGAGACACCAATTTAATGTGAACGGCAGTTACAATCATCATAGGGAAAAACAAAATAATACCAACGATTGCACCGATAAAATCAATTATTCTTTTACCAATTTCATAGAAAGACATGTTAAGAGTAATCCCGCTCTATATTACATAGTATCAAATTTCTTAGAGATCCCTCGAATTTTTCGCGAGAAAATTGTTGAGCTTGGGCGCGACATGCTTCGGGGTTATACTTTTTGGGGTCGAATTTTTTAAGCGCGGTAACCAAGGAATCGGTGGTTTGCTCGTGAAAAAACTCCCCTGTCTTTGTGGAAACAACTGTTTCTAGAGCCCCACCCCCAGCGTAAGCGATCACCGGTTTTCCGCAAGCCATCGCCTCTAACGGAACCAGACCAAAATCTTCGAGTTGAGGATGCAAAAGGGCAGTACACTCGGAAAGCAACTTCCTCTTTTGCTCTTCGGAGACGTAGCCTAAAAACTCAATCTTGGTTGCACCATCACCTCCATCGTCAACTAGCCTTTTCAGACGGGTCTCGTCTGGCCCTTCCCCCACGATTTTTAGGGGCAAATCGAGCTTGGCACAGGCTTCTATCGCTATATCAAGCTTTTTCCAAGGGGCAAGTCTCGAAACAACCAAAAAGTACTTGCCGCCACTTGATATCACGTCTTTAAATTTCTCCCATTCCACAAACGGATAAACCACGTCAGCCCGCCGACGATAATATTTTTCAATACGCTTTTGAGGTGTTTTAGCGTTGGCCACAAATTTGTCTACTCTTTGGGCAGCGGAAAAATCCCATAGGCGCAAATAGTTTAAAAACGGAGATAAAAGTAGTCTGATCCAACCGTGATGAGAAAAATATCCGGCGGGCTCCCAGAACATTCTTCCGGGGGAGTTTACGTAACAAATGTGTTTTGTACCGGGACCGGTGATTACTCCGTGGGAAAATCGGGCTGAAATAGACAAAACGACGTCATAACCGCTCAAATCGAAGCCTTCGTAAGCCAAAACGTGCAAACCCAAGGCGGCATAAAATTTATTGAGCTCCTTTACCCACGGGAAATTTTGCAAAAACGAGGTTTTGAGTTTGATACCTTTTCGCTCACACAAATCCCACCACTCTTTAGAGGCAAGGCAGGTATACACTGGAGCCTCAGGGAAAATTTCTGTCGCCGCCAACAAAAGTTTCTCGGCACCGCCAAACTGGACTAAATCATCAAAAACAATGGCCAACCGCATGCTCACCGACCCAACTGATTAAAAATATCCAAAGTTATTTTCGCCGTCTCCGTCCAAGAATATTTATTTAGAAGTTCGTGACCTTTGCTTTTTAAACTTTGCTGCAACTGTTCATCCTTAAGAACGTCGTTAATCTTACTAGCGATGTCCTCCGCTTCATTGGGATCAAAATAATAAGATGCGTCGCCGTATATCTCCCTATGACAGGGAATATCAGAAATTACCGTGGGCAACCCCGCGGCCATTGCTTCAAGCGGCGTCAAACTAAATCCTTCTTTAAAGGAAGGGAAAACGTAAAGTTTAGCTGCTTTTTTAAGCGCCGCCAACTCCTTGTCCGAGACGTATCTACTTTGCCCGGGCATGATCACCGCCGCACCCAACCCTTTTCCCTTGCTTTCAACTAATTCCACAACCCGCGTAGAAAACACATCCTTTTTACCCACCAAAACGAGCCTTCCCTCAAAACCGAACTTTGACTGCAAAATTTCAAACGCCTCCAACAACTTTCCGACATTCTTGTGGGGATAAAAACTGGAGACATACAACAAGAACGGTTTAGAGATTCCAAACTCTCTGAGAACTTCAGTGACTTCAACATCGGAAGGGGTCGCACCGGTCAAATCCTTATCAACCCCCTCATAAGCCACTACAAACTCGTCCTTTTTCGCCTTAAACGCCCGAGAAGTCCGCAAAAATTCATTTTTCACATCGTGGGAAGGAACAATTATCTTTTTGGCCCTAAGTACCGCCCAAAAAACCACTAGTTTATAAACAAACTTTTTAAGGGCGAAAAAGGGTCGGGGCAAAGTAGAGGCCTCTTCCGTAGAAAACTGATGCATTATTAAATCAGGAATCGCCGCCACTATCTGTTTAGGATACAAAACCGGAATATTAAAATGAGGCACATATAAAAGGTCTAAATTCGCCTTCAACAAAACCCACACAAACCCTAACTGCTCACCAAAGGAATACCACTTGTAATCGGCCGTCACTTTTTTAAATCGCAAGTTTTGCGGATGATACGCCCCCATTCCCCGCCGGCGCAAGAAAACCACATAGTCATTGGAATCATCCAGTTTCTCCAAGTTCTCCAAAACATTTTTTATATATCTGCCCGGCCCGGCCTCGCCGTAAAAACGGGAGTCTATTCCTATCCGCATAGTGTAGCCAAATTTTACCACGTGTATACCATGCTAAAATTCTCCTATGATCAAAATGATCAAGGAATCCTTTTTAAAAATCTCCTTGGTGAGTTTTGGCAATATATTTAACTCCGTATTGGGCCTGATTTTTTTAACTGCCGTAGCTAAAACACTCCCTCTGGAAGACTTTGGAAGGTATGCTCTACTCACAAGCGTCTTGGTGTCATTGTCTAAAATTATGGATTTTGGTACCAACTCCAACTTTGTAACCGATTCCGTCAAAAACACCTTCTTCCCCAAGGAACGGAATCAAACTCTCGTCACACTTAAAGCCATTTTGTATGTAGTTTCCATACTTATTGCCGCCGTGGTCTTACTTTTATTCGGCGTTTCCAATTCGCAAATATACTTGCTGTTTATGCTCGGGCTATTGGGATACGCAATCAATTTAACTTTATTCCCCTTCTTCCACCGCGAGGAAAAGTATCACTGGGCCGTTTCTTTAAACACCATTCCGGCACTCATAAAGGGAACCCTGGGAGCCGCCATTTTGCTGGGCCTTCTAAACATAAATCTGACCACCTCCTTTGGAATATTTAGCCTGTCCATGTTAAGCTGCACCGTTTTATACGTACTTTTACC
>CAZEWQ010000046.1:0-4394 GCA_964516255.1 uncultured Candidatus Saccharibacteria bacterium | reverse complement strand
CGCAATTCCCACCTTTATATGGCTAAATCCGTTGTGGGCGCGGTAATATGTTGCCCTCGCGGTAAACAAAGACGCCCAACATTTCTGCACACGCCTCACCACATCTTTGTGACCTTGCACATTCAAGTAAGTTTCCTGTTGACCGGCAAACGAAGCGTCGGGCAAATCTTCCGCCGTAGCCGAAGAACGTACTGCTACCAGCTTGTCGTACTCCCCACACAAACGGTGGTAATAATCTTTAATCTCAACCGCTAGTTCCTCCGGCATTTTGGCCGATAAAATTGCAGTCCTTATGTTTTTGGTCGCTGAGGCAAGTTTTTTTGAGTTCTCGTAGTCAAGTCCAGAAAGTTCGGTCAAAATTTTTTGTTTAAGGGAAGTGGCTTTTATAAAGTCAAAATAGGACTTGGCCGTGACAATAAATCCGTCGGGAACGGGAATCTTGGCATCTAACAGCTCGCCTAAATTTGCACCCTTGCCGCCAACAAGAGGAATATCGTTTTTCCCTACTTCTTTAAACCAAAGCACACGGGCAGTTTTCTTACTCATAGTTAGGAAAATTGTATCACGAGTAATTTACCTCGGAAACCATCAGGGGGTTCGTATCAAGCTCGAAATTCTCTAAAATTACCTTTACTTTAGCCTTCAACCGCCCAACTTCTTCTTCATCCTTCCCTTCAACTCGGACCGTCAATTTGGGAGAAGTGTTGGAAACCCGCACTAAAAACCAACCGGTGTCACTTATTTTTGCGCGCACGCCATCTACGGTTACAGCGTCAAATACTGCTAAGTCGTCCACCACCGTCCGGGAAATATCCGCCATCACAGCGAATTTCTCATCATCGGCACAGGGAATGGCCACTTCATTGGTATGATAAGCCTTAGGAAACTCCCCCATCAGTTGAGAAAGCGGCACATCGGACTTATCCAAAATGGCTACCAGTCTAAGCCCGGTATAAAGGGCGTCGTCAAAACCAAAGTAATCATCACCAAAATAGGTATGGCCAGAAAGTTCTGCTCCCAACAAAGTATCGGGATTTTTTAACTCCGCCGTCAAATAAGGGTGGCCGGTTCTTACCATCTTGGGCACTCCCCCATAAGATTTGATTTCGCGCGCCACCACCCCAGAACACTTAACATCGTAGGCAATGGTGGCTCCCGGATGTTTCTTTAGTAAATCCTGAGCAAAGAGTAAAAGCAATTTGTCCATACTATATAAATCCCCTTTCTCGTCCACAAAGCCAAAACGGTCGCCATCACCATCAAATCCTAAACCGCACGCGGCTCCTGTTTCTACAACTTTTCCCCCCAACTCTCTCAAAAACTCCCATTTTTCCGGATCCGGCGCCCCATGCGGAAAAGAGCCGTCTGACTTGCAATTAAGTTCTACTACCTCACAGCCGGAGTTCTTAAACACTTGGGGGGCAAACTCCGAAGCAGTGCCGTTTCCGCAGTCGACTACCACCTTTGGGCTACCGGAAAAAGAGAACTTGCTGTGCAAAAAACTCACATAATTCTCGGAAAGATTATTTTCCACCATCCGGCCCTCACCCTTTTCAAAATCTCCGCCAATGGCGATTTCGTATATTTTCAACAGCTCCCGATCAAAGATTTTATTTGCACCCGCGTACGTCAGCTTGATTCCATTGTATTGAGCCGGATTGTGGCTGGCAGTAATAACAGCTCCAACATCGAACTCTTCCGTACAGGAACAAAAATAAATGGTGGGCGCCAGACTTAAACCGATATCCGTGACTTCACATCCCGTACTTACCAAACCCTCAATAAAAGCTTTGCTTAATTGGGGGGAACTCAGACGATTTCCCCTTCCTACAACCACCTTCTTTAAAGGGATAGGTCTCCTAAGTAAGAATGTTCCCAAGGCCTTACCGATAGTTCCCGCGACGCCCTCATCCAAAGTGGATGGGTACGTTCCCCTAATATCATAGGCTCTAAAAATTTCCTTTTTTACTTCCATAAAAAATGAGAAACCGGGAGACTATACTGGTAAAGTAAAGATAAATTTAGCCCCTTTGGGACTATTATCTTCCACCCAGATCTTTCCCCTGTGTGCTTCCACGATTCCCTTAGTAATAACCAAACCCAATCCCGTCCCCTTTTCCTTCGTCCCTTTGTGCTCTTGCGCCCTAACAAATTTGTTGAAAAGCTTTCCCTTAGCATCATCAGTAATCCCTTTTCCGGTGTCGGCAACTTCAACAATTGCCATGCCCTTATCCAGCCGCGAAGACAGAAAAACCGTATCCCCCGGCTCAGTGTACTTGATAGCGTTCGAAAGCAAATTATCCAAAACCTGCTTAATCTTGCCTCTGTCAAATCCAACCTCTCCCAATCTGTCGTCCAAACTGGTAATAATGTTCACCCCCCGCTCTTTGGCTAGGTTGAAATAATACTGATACACCTCGTCTAAAAGTTCGTTCAATTTGTGAGGCTCCTTAAAAAGTTCCACCTTTCCTAACTCAATCTTGGCGATATCTAAAAGGGCATTAACCAGATTCAGCAATCCCGAGGAAGAAGTTTTAATTTGATTCAAAAGCTCAGATATTTGGTTATCGGGGAGGTCCTTGCGATCTTCCAGTAGCACGTCTGCGGATCCCCTAACTACCGATAGCGGAGCTCTTAGTTCATGCACCATCACTGCCGAAAACTCATCTCGTTTTCTTTGCTCTTCGCCCTGGTCATAGCGGCACCTCTTAAATTTCGAGACATTAACAAAGTACAAAACCAGCAGAATCAAAAACAAACTTGTCGGAATAACAACAAACAAAGCGGGCACGTTAAATGAAAGCAAATGGTTTATAAAGTCCATAAAGATACTAGCTGGTGGGCTCAGAACCTGGACCAGCGGATTTTGGCGTTCCTTCCAACAAAAACGCTACTTTGTCGGCTAAATCGGATGGAACAATGTTGTATTTCATAATGTAGTCTTCCGCCCCCAACTCAAGCGCTCTGGAAACATTTTCATCTGAACCAAAGTTGGTAAGCATGACTACACGTATCCCTTTGGTCTCGTCGTCACTTTTTAAATCCCGCAACACATCCAGCCCGTTCTTGTTAGGCAACATAATATCCAACAGAACCAAGTCAGGCTTTTCTTCTTTGATTCGATCTAAGGCCAGCTGGCCATCGGCCACCTGCAATACGGAATAATTTTTAAGCTTTAGACTTATGGAACAAACGTTATAAAAAGCGTTGTCGTCTTCGACGAATAAAATCTTTTTTGGCATAAGATTATGATACAAACATTTGGTTTTAATATCAACTATTTTCTGGTAAGCTACAACGCATGAAAAAGTTATTAATTGTGATCGGCATTGTTTTAGGTATAGCTGGGGGATTTTTTATTGTTCGCACACTTTCTGACGGAAAAACTCTGTCTCTTTGGAGTATTGCCGAGTTAGCTGTGGGCGGGAGAGAAAAGGTGTCTCTGCGTGGGATTGTAGTCGATTCTGATGATACCGAGAAAGGGAGGGGTACAGAAAAAGTAAAGGATCAACCCCAGGTTGATTCTGAGTTAGCCAACAAAGATATTTTGAACATACTACTGGTGGGAACAGACACCAGTACGGGAAGGCGTAGCCGCGGGCAAAGCGGGTTTAACACAGACGTTATGATTTTGATTTCGGTCAATCCGGAAACTAACAGGGTGCTTTTAACCTCCGTTCCCCGCGACCTCTGGATCAACGGAAACAAAATAAACGCCCTTCACGTCGTTTACGGTTACGAAACCTTAAGAGACGCCTTTGAAAAAGTTACCGGGCAGGAGGTAGACGGATATATTAGAGCTGATTTCGATCATTTTATGTGGTTAGTCGATGCTTTTGACGGCGTACCGGTGGAAGTGCAAAGGGACTTTGTTGACTCCAGTTTCCCCAGGAATAATGATAGTGGACCCAAGACGATAAGCTTTAAAGCCGGATTAGAAGTGATGGACGGGGACAGAGCTTTAATTTTTGCACGTTCCAGAAAAGGTAACAATGGTGAGGGAAGCGATTTGATGCGAGCTAGGCGACAACATTTAATTTTACAGGGAATGATTAAAGCGATTTCCCAACCGGAAAGTACCTTTTGGCCCATGGATGTTGAAACTTTTTATAACGCTGTCACGGCCAAAATGGCTACCGACTTGAGTATTGGTGATGTCTACTACTTGTGGGATTTCTATAAAGATCGCGACTTATACGAAATTGAATCCTTTGTAGTCGATGGGACCTATGTCTACCACCCCGGAATGTATCCGGACAGTCAGTATCACGCTTGGGTTTTTGTTCCTCGAAACAACAGCTTTTGGCAACTACACCAAGATGTGGAGGCCAAACTGGACGGAACCTTTGTCGACCCCAACGCCGTAGAGGAAACCGAGGAAAACACAACTACAA
>CAZEWQ010000045.1:0-4407 GCA_964516255.1 uncultured Candidatus Saccharibacteria bacterium | reverse complement strand
CAAGATTACAGGCAGGGGAACACCGTCGCTGAAAAGCAAAGGGGTGCATGGAAAATTACCGGTGTCTTTGACCTACAGGAATGGTACTTTGGGGATGCAGAGGCTGATTTATCAAGAACTTCATCGGTTTACCTGGCCTCAAAAGATATTGACGAGTTTAAAAAATTTATTGACACTTACTTTGAGCTTAGACCTCCTCGCGCCGGTTTTGAGAACAGGTTTTTGGTTTATATGATTTTAGATAGGGCAATCGTTTGGGAATGGGCGCAAAGGAACGATAATATTTGGTGGGATAAAAACTTTACGTTTAAAGATTGGTGTGATCAGTTTGCTGTTTCGTGGTGATTTGTGATTTTTAAAAACTAAGGGGCGACTCAACGGCTTGATTGTAGACCGTGTTTTGTCGCCCAAGGTAGTGGCTCTAACTATTCCCAGACGCTGTGGCTACATTCGCAATACTCCTCGGGATCGAGGTCCTCATCCTCGGAGTAATGCTGCTCCCACATTTCCTGTTCTTTCCGGTACACCTGTTCTGCTACCGCGAAGGCATGTTTGAGCCTCTCAGCGAAACTTCTGACAAAGCTACGCGGGTTGCGCAGGGAAGAGTCCAAGCGGATCGTTACTATGGCGGTATACGGCCCGACCCATGAGAGCTGGTTCAGTTCAAACACCTCCCCCAAGGCCGCGAACCCCCACCGAAAGAGTCCAAATCTCTCGGAGTCTACTTTCAGAAGCAGAGTGACTGTGTAAGGCGCTTGCCCATTCACCGATGCGACCCGATAACTACCAACGTAGGCTATCCGGCCGTGACCAAACTCTGTCGAGTGTCTTGTGAGGTACATGTCATCCTCCTTACAACGGCATTCGCACCCAAAAAATACCGAGGGTAGACATATGTTAGACGGCCTGTCCACTGGCCCAAATTAGTGCTGATTATAGTGTAAAATTCGCCCGCGGTCAAACTATGGGATATGGGGTTGGGCTGTTAAGGTCTAACTCTCTTCCGTTGGTCTCCTAAATCCCTCAGTGGTGACCCCACGGGGAAGAAGGAAACCTTGCATTTGAGCATAGCCTGACGGCTATTTGCTTAAAAGTCGAACCTGCTCGCAACGCTTCGTAAACTACGCTGCTCGCGATTCAATTCCCAAAGTAAGATCACAAGAACAAAACCGCCACCTTACGGTGACGAACTTGTTCTTGGTGACCCCACGGGGAATCGAACCCCGATTTCCAGAATGAAAACCTGATGTCCTAACCGTTAGACGATGGGGCCACAAAATAATCCTTTAGATTCTACCGATCCTAAACTCACTAGACAACTTACAAAAATCCCCTACGGGGAATAACAACCTCTCGCTTCGCTCGAGAACGTTGCATTTGAGCATAGCCTAACGGCCATTTCGCTCAAAAGTCGAACCCCGATTTCCAGAATGAAAACCTGATGTCCTAACCGTTAGACGATGGGGCCACGTTACACAAACGCTAGGCGACACGACAATACCACGCAATTTTACCGTTCCCACGCAATTTAAGCAACCAACGCCCAATTTTGCTAGAATTTCTCCAATGGGCATTATTCAAAGCATAATCTTACTCGCAACCTCCCTGGCGATGTTGATTTTACCGATTCCTCAATTTGTGGAGGGAGTGACGGGGCAACCGCAGACCTTTCTTCCCACACAGGCAACCACTGCAACCGACAAAACCGTTTCCAAGCTAATTTTCCGTGGACTATTCAAATATGACAACTTCGGAACCCTAGTCCCCGATTTAGCCGATACCTGGACCGTTTCCGAAGGGGGCATCACCTACACCATAAAACTCAAAGACAACCAACATTGGTCAAACGGGCGCAAAATAACCGCCGACGACGTCATGTACACCGCCTTTAACACTCAAATTTTAAGCGACGTAGCCACCGACAAAATCGACGATTTAACCATAAGACTCACACTGCCCAACCGATTTTCTCCTTTTTTAGACCTGCTAACCATTGGGATCGTGCCTCAAAACAGCTTAGAGCGAGGCAATCTCATTACTCCTGTTTGTAGCGGGCCCTTTAGAGTGAGTCGAATACACAAAAACGGGGAAGTGGTGCACAAAATCATCCTTACTCAAATGAATCCGCAAAAAGACGTTAATGACGACGAAATAACGACGACCTCGGAACTATCAGAGCAATCCAATTTACCTACACACAAAATCAAAAAGCTCATTTTTCACTATTACCCCAACGAAGAAGAGCTGATTATCGCCGCAAAACTGGGCGAAATCGACGGATTTTTATCGAGTAAACCGCTAATTGATCCCAAGGACATCGCCACCAGAATCCCCAAAAAGCTGGAAAACTTTAAAGAACACAAATTTCCCATTCAGGGGGTTTATTACGCGTTATTTTTTAACTTGAGGGACGAAAAGTTTGGGGACGTGGGATTTAGGCAAAAATTGGAATGGGTTTTGCCGCTGGATTCTTTGACTTTCGACTACGGAATAAGGACGCAAGGGGCCGTCAGTCGAAGTTATTACACCGACGAGGAGATTGAGTTTGATAAATATGACAAGACCTTTGAGGAGAATTTTGGTGGCATGGAGGTGTCGATCACTATTCCTAAAGCGGGGCGGCATAATGAGCTGGCTGAACGCATTAAGGACGTTTGGGAAGACAAGTTAAATTTAGACGTTAAGATTGTGAAAGTGGAGGCGGAGGAGATAGGGGGCAAGGTAATTGAACCGCGCAATTTTGAGATTTTGTTGTATGGGCAGGAGGTGTCGCGGGATCCGGACCGATATGTGAACTGGCACTCGACGCAGGGGGTTTATCCGGGGTTGAATTTGTCGGGGTTTGAGCATGTTAGAAGCGACCGAGCTTTGGAGGAGGGTCGGAAAGAGCAGGATTTTATTGAACGGGGCGTGCACTATGAAGAGTTTCAAAAAGTGATGGATGAGCAGGTTCCGGCGATTTTCTTGTACCACCCGCACGCTTTTTATTATGTTTCGGGGCATATCGAAGGGGTAGGGGAGAAGTATACTTTTGATTTGACAGATAGGTTTTTGGATTTGGGAAATTGGAAGAGGTTGCGGACGAATTAGGCTTTTTTGGTAGATGTGAACGTAATCTTTGTTATAATTAGGCTGTTTACACCCGTTTTCGCCACGTGATTATTGTGGTGGCCGTAGTTCAGTGGTAGAACGCCTCCTTGTGGAGGAGGATGTCGCCGGTTCGAGTCCGGTCGGTCACCCCAGCCAAAAAAGAAACCCCGCGTGTGGGAATGCGGGGTTTGTACTGTGTAAACTATCGTAGACGTAGAAGTTCTTCTACCCACCTCTGAACACAGACTACAAGTGCCTGTTCGCCGTTTACTACCCAGTGATGTTGTTGTGCCTCCTCTGAGCCACGCGGCCGTGTCGCGTAAACATTGAAGGCTCTTGCGAAAATATCCGGGCGTATGGCAAGCTGTTCTCTTCTGGACGTGGTCCAGACGAAATTGGGCTTTCCGAACTTCGGATGGTTTGGGAGAGTAGCGATAAGCTGTCGGCTTTCTGTGATTTTGCCATTCCCTCCAAACGCTACGTCGTTTGCTTCTTCAAGCAATCTTAAGATGGGATCCCTATAAGCGCCCCAGAACTCTTGCACTTCCTGCTCCGACGCCGGCCTTAGGTCATCGAACTTTCCCCTTCCCATTTTGATCTCTCCTTTCCGAGAGTTAGGGTATTGGTTTTGGTTGCAAGGATTATATCACGGATATAGTAACTCCTTTGAGAGATATGATGTGTACGGGGCTAGGGGTAATTATACTTTTAAGAGAGTTTCCCCGTTTTTAGCGACAATATTAACACCCTCAAGTACTATGATCTCCTGCAAAACCTGGTTCAAATTAGCCTCAACTAATCGCCCCAATAACCTATAGTGCTTGACGACAGATGGGTTTTCGCGTACAATTAGTCTATAGTTTTCAGTCGATCTTGCTCAGTGCAAGAAATCTAACCCAGGAATCAAACCAATAGGAGGTTGGCATGTCTATCAACGACACGAAGTATCCGGGGAAACACCTCGTGGGAACTGTGTATCAACTTGCAGGTTCCCAGAAAAGTGAGGACGGTTACGGCAATCTCTACAAGGTTGTCGCAAGAGATATTGTCTTCGACGACTGGAATAAGCAGGGTCTGGTACTCGGGGAAGAGCGCTTCGGCATCAGTATCTCCATCAGCATCGAGGTGAGTCACCAGGTACGGGAGAGCTTCTCCTGCGACCATGGTTTTTACCTGGTCATCCAGGACCACAAGCATTGGGGTCTCTTCCTGCCGGAAGGTACACCAACGGTATGCGTCGAGAGAGCCCTCCACTGGCTCCGCCTCTACGGTGAAAACCCTGCGCTCGACGACAATGGCCCCACCACCCACCCCCAT
>CAZEWQ010000044.1:0-4659 GCA_964516255.1 uncultured Candidatus Saccharibacteria bacterium | reverse complement strand
CAAGGTACCAAAATCTGAAAGTCTTTAACCACAAAAAATTAAGGAGAAACCCCGCAAACAGTAAAAGCGCCAACAAAACGTCCAAGTGTAAAAGCCTGGAATTCCCAAAAAAGAACGGCTCAAAGGAAAAAAGTAGCGCTACCAAGAGCGCCTTTACAAAACCAAACTGCTGCGACAGCAGGTAAACAATCAGCATGGTCAAAAAAAGCTGTACCACCACCAAAGCATACTTAGAAGCAAAATGAAAAATCTCAAAGTTATGACTGTTAATAACTTGATCGTCCGGCGAAAGCTGTTTTAAAGCCTCCACGGGCAACCCCATTATCCACATAAGTGTTACCCCCGGATGATAGTGCTGATAAGTCCTAGCAAAATCACGCGACTTTAAACCTACGACAAATTGTTGAGAACGGTAGTGCCAATTAACCCCGTCCGGATTTATGGCGTTAGTAGCGAGCCTGGGCACATGAGTAACAAAAAACAGAGTGGCCAAAAGTGTCAATATCGAAATGGTTTTCAGATTAATCCGCTTTACCCAAGGCATACAAAACCCCTCCAATTAAACTAACCAAAAGGCGGGCGATGTGGTAAAAAATCGAGGCGGCAACAGCGGTCGGAGCCGCAACGAACAAAAAGCTATTGGAAAACTTGTATAAAAAGTCCTGGACCCCTATTCCATTGAGAGAAGGAACAAAAAAACCTGCTAACGTAATCAGAGGAAAAATAAACAGAGCCCTGAAAATATCTAATTGGGTACCTAGAGCCACAAAAATAAGATATTGCGTGCCAATGGCCACCAGTTGCACCACAAAGGAGGTCAAAAAGGCGATCAACACTACCCTACCCTGACCCTTGTACGAGATTAACGATGTGTAAACAGCATCTATTTTACTAAATTTCCCACTTAAAATCCGTAGGGTCTTCAGTCCCACCAAACTTCCCAGCGCAAAACCAAAAACAAGACTGATCACAATCAAACCCAAAAGATAAAAGTTGTTTTCAAACCCCGCGATTCCCCCTAGAAAGGTTGTTGCAAAGCCAAAAATTGCAATAAAAACCAATGCTGCTACACCCGAAAAGCGCTCCATAAAGGTTGCACCAAAGGCGTCCGACTTACTCCCCAACTTTTTCCCTAATTTATAAATTTTGTAAACGTCCCCACCGACACTTGTGGGCATAAAGTTATTAAAAAACGACCCAATGAAATACAAATTAATCAAGTAACCGACACTAACTCCCCGGGAATTTTTGTAAATAGTTAAAAGCTGTTTCCAACGAAAAGAACTAATAATGTAGTTCAAAATCACCAAAAAAAGAATTAGCGGCACCCACTTGAGATTTAAAAGGGTGAAGTTGGCTACTAAGGCCGCCCTATCAATGCTAAAAAACAGAGTGATCACCAACACAAGGCTAACTGTAATTTTCAAAAGGGCACTTTTACTTGGCATGGTTACGCAGGCAATGATTTATTTCTAAAACCGGTAAGTTTAGCTTTTATCGCTTCCACGTCTTCCCTACTAAAGAACCCGGCAGTGAAAATTGCCCAGGTAAACAGCCCTAAAAACAGGGGGTATAAAATAAACTTTACCCAAGTGGCTAAATCCACGGAAATTAGGCTTACCACAAAAATCTGCAGCAAAATCAAAAGGTGGTCGTGGTTTATAAATTTAAAGTTAAGTCTTTTTTGGCTAATCCAACTTAGCCCGGCAAAACCCAACAACCCACCCAGAGCCATAGCATAAGTCATCGCCTGCAAATGTCCCCAATAACCCCTAGATAGAAAGTAGACCCCAATTGTTGTGACAATCATTCCTACAAACCCCAAAATTAACTCTTTCACGAGTTTAGCGGGAACCACCACACTGGATGTGATGATATTTAAGAGCGCGTAGAAAACAAAAGCGAAGACCATAGGCAAGATAAAGGGAATGGACTGTTCGTATTTATTACCACCGACCAAAATGTAAGTCAGTTCCCAACTCCAAAATATGGCGCTAAAGGCACAGAATAAAATAATGGTAAAGACTTTGTCGAAGTTCCGAGTAAAAAGTTGTTTAAATTCCTCAAGGTTGTGAACAAACTTTTCGGAAAGTACAGGAAGGTTGACCACTGTTACAGCATCAGAGATACTCACCAACTTTTTACCGTACAGAAGGGCAAACGCAAAGATACCCACCGCCTCTTTTGAAACTTCCAGTCCCAATAAAATGGGCCCCGACTTTTCCCACATAGTGTAAATAACTTTGACGGCGTAAATAGCCAAACTTATAGACAAAAGTTCCCCCAATAACGACCTAAATTCTTGCCGAGAGGGAAATTCAAACTCAAATTGCAGTGGTCTAAAAGCTAAAACGGCTAAAGTCAGCGAGCTAACAACGTTGAAGGCAATTAAAGCATAAAAGTAGCCGTTAATTTTAAAAAGATAGACTAGGGGAATGTAAATTAAAAGGCTGACCCCCGCAATTACCGATTGGTATATGAATAGGTTTTTAAAACGCTTGGTGCCCGCAATTACCGAATTTAAAATACTTTGCACCCCTTGAAAAAGCAAAACCACCGCGTAAATTTTTAGCGGCAACACCAAAGCGGATTCGTTATAACGCCCTACCGCAATACTTTCAGCCCAAAAAAACAGAGATATGGCAATGGGGATAGTTACCAAATATCTGATCATCCCCGCTGTGACAAAAATCTTAAAAACTTGGGTGTCGTTCTTAGCAGCCGAAATTTCCCGCGTGCTTCCTGACGCCAAACCCAGATGTTGATATATACCGAAGGCACCACCGATAGATACAGCTATTTGTACAAGCCCCCACTCTCCCACACTTAGGATTCGCACGATAAAAAAGCTTTGCACAAGACCCAAAGCCATAGCCACCCCTCGAGAAGCAAAGCTAACAGTTTGCCATTTGGTCAATTCGGTCATTTTCCCTTTTTAGCCTCTAAATTAAGCATATCATGTCCCACAACCCGTACATCTCCTAAATACAAACTGCGCGTTCTAGTGACGTTAGACATTCCCACGAAAAGCATGTACTCGCCGGGGACCAGATATTCGGGCAAAGCCAGGGTTACATTTTCAATATAATAGTGATCCTCGGTCCAATCTCTAGGCATCTTCAAGCCAAAGGAGGGTAAATTAGCCGCCTGATAAATTTCGCCTGTCTGCTTGTTGACCAAAGACATAAAAAGAAAGTAATCACTTAAAGAGTTGTTATCACGCTTAACGTAAACGATTCTGACCGGAGTATTTTCCCCCACTTCCATCCACCTCTCCGGAAGCTCGTAGTCGACTACGGTCAAGGTTTGAAATATTTCGTAATCGAACTTTTCTTCGTAGGAATAACGTTCTTGCAAGGGTAGCAGGAGCTCTTTTCCGTGGGGACCGACGTTTTTGAAGACAAATAAATTTCCGCAGCCGGCCATCAGCTTATAATCTTCATTTTTCACCAAGTCACCAACCACGTCGCGCACCAAGGTTAAGTCAGCATCTAAAATCCGTAAGATTTTTTGGGCAAACACGTCAACGATTACATAATCGGCCTCGCTATGAAATGCCGGAAAAATGGCGTAGGTTTCGCGTTTGGCTAAATGGGCGCCTAAATAATCCGGGCCTGAGATGGAGGCGTCGTCGGGAATCATCTCCACCACTTTGTTGGCACACTCTCTATCTTTGTTTTCTAAAGCGGACAACTTAATCACTTCTCCTACTTCCAATTGCTCTTGGATCAGCTCCTTGGTGGTTTTAGCCTCAACTCCAATGAGTATCAGTCTTTTTTGAATCGCTTGCGACATCCACATGTAAACCGGATTTTGGTAAGCGAAAGAAGTTTGGATACACGATCCTAAAATAATGAGAGCGATCACCGGGTAGACATATTTTTGATGTGACCCCGGTCTAACTTTGCCCAACAAGAAGGAAATAAAATTGCCCAACGATTTGACACCAAAAATCGTAGCCAAAAGGAGGATGGGAATGATCATGGAAACGCGGTGGTTGTAAATTTCGGCGGTGCCGATACCACCGGCAGTAGTTAGGTAGTTCATTAAAAAGTCGGGGAGCGCGATTACCAGCACACCCGGTGCCAACAGTGGAAAATATAAGAGGGGGTCGAAGGTCTGCTTTAGATTTTCAGGGTTGTCACCACCAAAAAACACCCTTACCACTTTGCCGGGATGTGTGATCATACCAAACAAAACCTCCGTGTAGCTGTCGCCGAATCCCTCGTAACGGCTTAAAAAGTAATTGGACTTGGTCACATCTCCGTCGGAGCCGGGGCTGACGTCTAAAGATTGAGCAAATTTTTGGTAACCCTCAACGCGAAGGTGAGCATAACTTGGAATTATTACAAAAAAGGCCAGTACAAACCAAATTAAACCTACCGCACTAACTGTGAGCCCCAATCGGGCAAATTTGTCAGAGAAATTTAGTCGGCCCCTAAAGAAGATATAAATTCCGTAGAAGACAGCATATAGTGAAATTTGTTCTTTTCCGGAGAGGGCAACGATCAAAAAAATCCAAAATTTCTTTTGGATTTTTCTGTTGAAAATGTTATTTTGTTCTTTTAAAGTTCCATATCCGATTCAAGTCTAAATCTCATAAAATTTGAAAATCTTGGAACTCCAGTTTTAGGATTTCTTACTTGGAATTTCACTGTT
>CAZEWQ010000043.1:0-4739 GCA_964516255.1 uncultured Candidatus Saccharibacteria bacterium | reverse complement strand
AAACTAGGTGAAACCTGGTGAGAAATGGTGAATAGTGGTTCCGTACGCTCACAGAAAAGGAAGTTCCATGCGAATGTTTCTTGGGGAATATCAACCAAATATCACCGAAGGTTCACGTATTGCCTTGCCCAAGAAACTTCGGGATCAGATCCGCGGTGAAGACGTGGTGCTGTTGCGTGGATTTGAAAAGTGCATTTTTGTGTACGACAAAGAGGATTGGGCGACGGAAGTAGAAAAGCAAGTTGAGAATCCAATTACTGACGTGAAAACGCGTGACCTAAAGCGATACATGTATTCGGGGGCGACGGAAACGACAATTGACGCGCAGGGGCGAATGGTTGTTCCGGCGGGGTTGAAAACTTACGCAGGAATCGACAAAAAGACGTGTGTGATTGGGGCCGGCGACCATGTGGAGATTTGGGATACGGAAGCTTGGAAGGCCCATTTAGAAAAGATTTCGGAGGAGCTCTCTGCCTAGGCTAACAAATAGATGGAATATCATCAACCGGTACTTTTGGCAGAAACACTTGAATATTTAAGAGTTGAGCCCGACAAAAAGTATATCGATTGCACTTTGGGAGATGGGGGACACACGCGAGAGATTTTGGGGCGCGGCGGACAAGTTTTGGGAATTGATTTTGACACCGATGCGGTTGAGCGCGCGACTCAAAGGATAATCGCAGAAGGTTTAGAAAAGAATTTCACGTCAGTTTGCGGAAATTTTGCGAACATTGACAAAATAGCTAAAGAAAATGGCTTCGGACAGGTAAACGGTGTCTTATACGACTTGGGATACAGTTTTTATCAGCTAGGAGAGGGTGCCAAGGGTCTGTCCTTTTTAACCGATCAACCGTTGGATATGAGGTTAGACCAAAGTTTAGGCGTGACTGCAGCGGATTTAGTAAACGCACTCTCGGAGAAGGAGCTGACCCGCATATTTTACGAGTACAGCGACGAAAGATATGCCAAGAAGATTGCGCAGGCCATTGTTATCGCTCGTAGTTTGAAGAAGATTGAAACAACAAAAGATCTTACCGAAATAATTGTTGATTCGACTCCTCCAGGCTATGAGGGCGGCCGGATTCATCCGGCTACTCGGACTTTTCAAGCTTTAAGAATCGCAACCAACTTAGAACTTGAAAACCTAAAAAAATCACTGCCTCGGGCTGCATGCTTGCTACTGCCTGGTGGCCGAATGACAGTTATTTCTTTTCATTCAAAGGAAGATGAAATAGCGAAAAGATTCGGACAAAGCATGCAGCCCCGAATAAGTAAGGTGGTGGCGATTACCAAAAAGCCGGTGACGTCTACCAAAGCGGAGGTTGACCAAAATACTAAAGCAAGAAGCGCAAAATTAAGAGTATATGAAAAGGTGTAGATACAATTTAAAATTCAATTTCTGTGTGAGCAAGACTTTGTGCAAACTTAGCATTGTCGCCTTTGTAATCAGTATGCTTTGCCAGGTTTATTTCTCCAACCAATTAGTGCTAAAAAGCCGAGAGCTCACCGATCTCACTAATCATAAACGGGAATTAATAAAAGAAATGACCGGGCTTAAATATGAGAAATCTAAGCTATTCGCCCTAAATGTGGTCGAAACCAGAGCCAAAGAACTGGGTTTTGTCCCGGTGGTGGAAAGCATAAACATGATTAAGTCTCCCCCTTTAGCCACGGCTTTGGTATCCTCTAATTGAGATGCCCAGACGAAAATCACCCCTCAAACAAGTTAGTGCTGCTTCCGAGCTGGATTTAAGAGTAAATTTGATCCTGATCTTTTTCTGTCTGTTGTCAGCTTTGGTCACAGTGAGGCTCTTTTCCATTCAGGTTTTAAGTCACAAAAAATATAAGGCCTTAGCCCAAGATCAATATTGGAATTCTCAGTATATTCAGCCCCGCCGCGGAAATATTTTAAGTAGCGAGGGCTTTGTTTTAGCAGGAACTCAACTTAGATATCTACTTTTCGCCGAGCCTCAAAAAATCGAAAATAAGTATGCTTTTGCTCACAATATGGGAGAAGTTTTGGGAGCCCTCGAAGTTGCCGAAGAGGTGGAGGACCTGGAGAGGGAGCTATTGAAAACGCCTCCCCTGCCGGAAAGTACCGAAAGTATTGAAAGTAGGCAACCGGTGACAAAGATCTCTGAGGAAGAGTTGCAGCGGCGTAAGGAGGCGCTGGAACTTGCACTTAAAGACGGAGTTTTTGCCGAATATTACCAAGATTTGACGGAAAAACTGGACACCGAGCTGTTTTGGATCGCCTTAAAAAAGGATCTAACCCTATCCGAAAAGGAAAGGATTGAAGGGTATGAGTTTAAATGGATCGGTTTTGACGAAACTCCCTCTCGTTTTTATCCTGAGGGGTCGCTGGCGGCTCACGTTTTGGGTTTTGTAGCCGGAAATGAGCAGGGCGAGGAGCAGGGTTACTGGGGAATCGAAGGAAGTTTCGACAAAGACTTGCGCGGTAAAATGGGAAGAGTGGTTCAGCAGTTGGATGCTTTGGGAAATCCCATTCTGGTAGAAGGTTACAAGGAAATCGATTCCATTGATGGACGCGACCTGGTTTTAACTTTAAATCGGTCAGTTCAATACATTGTGGAGTCAAGTTTAAAGGAGGGTGTTGGAAAATATGGTGCCATTTCAGGAAGCGTCGTCGTAATGGATCCTATGACCGGAAATGTTTTGGCGCTGGCAAATTACCCTACGTATGATCCACAGCGCTTTTGGGTGGAATCAGCGCCTTCAGAGCAAAATCCGGAAAGAAAAACCGCGGAAGTTAAGAATCTGGCCATTTCGGCCACTTACGAACCCGGCTCAGTTATGAAGCCCTTCACCGTGGGAACTGCGATTGAGTTAGGGTTGGTGACGCCGAAAACGACCTTTGTTGATGGCGGATCTGTGGTTTATTCTGATTACACCATCGATAACTGGGATGGGAGGCACTACGGTGAGCAGACTATTGTGCAGCTTTTGCAAAAATCCAACAACGTTGGAGCCGCTTGGGTTGGTCAATTGGTAGGGGCCGATAATCTATCCACTTCTTTGGGCACTTTCGGCTTTGGAGAATTGTCGGGAGTCGATTTAGCGGGAGAAGATACAGGAACCATAAATGCCGACCGCTTTTGGACCGATATTGATGTGGCTACGGCCGCCTTTGGACAAGGTATTTCGGCTACTCCGTTGCAGGTTCTCAACGCTTTTAACGTTTATGCTAATGGCGGCGACCTTTTGCGTCCTCGAATCGTTTCCAAAATTGTTGACGAAGATGGTGTAGAAATTGAGATGCCCGTGCAGGTGGTACGTAGAGTTGTTAGTAAAGAAACCGCAGCTACAATGAATGAGATGTTGGTGTCCGCAGTATCCGGAGGCGAATCGAGCTATTTCAACCTCAAAAACTACAAAATCGCCGGAAAAACCGGAACGGCTCAGATTCCTGTGGGGGGAGAATATGATCCTAAAAAAACTAATTGTACTTTTGCGGGATACATGGACACCACCCGCAAATTTTCTATGATTGTTAGGTTAGAGCAGCCGACGTCCAGTGTTTATGCTGCCGAGACCGCCGTTCCCCTATGGATGAAAATTGCCGGTGATTTGGCCCAGTATTACGGGCTGACTCCTGACGTGGTGAATTAAACTTTGGGGTTGTTTTTGGAGTCACGGCCCTTTGGCAAGCTATTTTCTATTCTGAGTAGACATTACCCCGTTTAACTTGTTGCCAATTTGTGCTAAATCCAAAGTATGAGCACACGTGATTTAGGAAGTGTCGGTGAAGAAGTTGCCGCCCGATTTTTAGAGAGTAAGGGGTTTAAAATCCTGTTTAAAAACTGGACTTGCCGTTGGGGAGAAATTGATGTGATCGCTCAGGATGGCAAGGTTTTGGTTTTTGTCGAGGTTAAATCCCGTTCCGGAGGAAGGTTTGAAAGTGGTTACGGTGCTCTAAACTACACTAAAAAGAAGCGGCTACTACGTGCAATCCATAAATTTCTGTTGGAGCACAATTTATGGGAGGTCTCTTGGCGACTAGACGCCGTTTGCGTCACCGAAATCTTTGGAGAGACGGAGATACATCATTATGAAAATATCCTAGTGGATTCTTAGGTTGTTGCGGAGAAGCATTCCCTTGTAGATGGTTTGTAGGAATGCCTCTCCTTATTTCATAAACTTGTCTCAAGCAGTAAGAATCCGTTCAGATTCCCAGCCAGTCCAGCACCTCCCTTGTTCGTTGCTCACCAAATCCTCTGTAGTTGCCGAGAAGGTTGTCAACATCTACGTTGTTTAGTCCTTCGAACCTCGCTGGCTCAATTTCTGAGCGGGCTAACAAATTAGCAGCTGCTCCCGATATCCCATGAGACCTGTAAATAACGGCCAGACGCTCGTTCCCTACCCTTGGAAGCTGCCTGGTTGTTGGCGGACCAGGTACCAGCTTACTGAGTTTTTGGTTACCGATCCTCTTTAGTCTGCTTCCACATTTGTGGCAGTATACCGGGTCTTCTCTGAGTATAAAACTTCCATCCTCCTTTCGTGCTCGGATTCCCGTGCGTCCCTCGTTGCAACGTCGGCAGACGAAGGATCTGTTTGTGAACTTCTTGACAGGCTGTACTTTTTTGCACTTCCTGCCACACAATGGACAAAATATCCAGTGTGGGTTGGTCTCTACACCACATTCGCAAAACATAGATCGCTCTCCTTTCTAGCTATTTAGTGATGTGGTTTATGTTTCGTCGCCCCCGGCCCCATCAGCT
>CAZEWQ010000042.1:0-4952 GCA_964516255.1 uncultured Candidatus Saccharibacteria bacterium | reverse complement strand
CTTCTGAACATGGGGGTACCCAGCTTTTTGTTGTCCTCTACGATAAACGTTATTTTGGCGCAACGACTGGTCCGTCGGATTTGTGAACACTGCATCGAAGAATACGAGGCTCCAACGGAAGTTAGAGAGAGCATACACCGCGTTTTGGAGGGTGTCAGAAATTCCAAGACGGTGATGTCTAAGGATCCCAGTGTAGCCGCCACTTTGAGAAAATTCGACGAATCCGGTAGTAAAGTGATGTTGAAACGTGGAAAAGGGTGTGATAGGTGTGGCGATTCAGGTTACAAAGGCCGACTGGGAATTTTTGAGGTTATGCATATGACTGATGAGATTTCCCACTTGGTCTTAGAGCACGGTACTTCCGGGCAAATCCACGAGGTGGCCATTAGAGACGGTATGGTGACTTTACTTCAAGATGGTTACTTAAGGGTGCTGGAGGGAACCACTACCCTAGAGGAGGTAATGAGAGTTTCCAAGTAAACTATGCCCAAATTTAATCCGACCCAAATACTGGAAAAAACGTTGGAACTGAACGCATCTGATTTACACTTGACAGTCGGTTCCGTTCCCGTGGTTAGAATTTCCACTAAATTACAAGCTTTGAAGGAGTATGTTCCCCTGACCGAAGACGACGTTGAAGCTTTTTTGGCCCAAGTTTTGGATCAACAACAACGTGATCTCTTCAGTGTTAATAAGGAAATAGACCTTTCGTTGGCTTTAGGGACTAAGGCTCGGTTTAGATTAAATGCCTTTTACCAAAAAGGTTACCCCTCGGTTTCGGTAAGAACGGTTCCTATGCGAGTTCCCACCATAGAAGAGTTGCATCTGCCCACGATATTTTCTAAGATTTGTGATCTAAAACAGGGGTTGGTTCTGGTAGTCGGACCGACTGGTAGTGGTAAAACGACAACGGTGGCCTCTATAGTAGATAGAATCAATGAGGCTAGAGCCGAACATATTATCACTGTTGAGGATCCGATTGAATATGTGTTTCAAAACAAGCTCTCGTTGGTGGAGCAAAGAGAGTTGCACACCGATACTCACTCGTGGGCGGTGGCTTTAAAGGGAGTGGTGAGGCAAGACCCTAACGTGGTGGTGGTAGGCGAAATGAGAGATTTGGAGACAATTGAAGCAGTTTTGCAAATTTCGGAAACCGGACATTTAGTTTTTGCCAGTCTTCACACCAACTCGGCTTCCCAAACGGTGGATAGAATGATTTCTGCCTTCCCATCAGGCAAGCAAGATCAGGCCAGGTTGCAACTGGCCGCCAGCCTTGAGGCCGTGCTTTCTCAGCGATTGCTCCCGGCTATTGAGGGGGATGTTGTTCCAGCAGTTGAAGTGTTATTGGCTACAGACTCGGTAAGATCCTTAATTCGAGAAGGACGTACCTTTATGTTAAATAACGTTATTGCCACCAGCGCCGCCCAAGGAATGTGTTCTCTGGAAAAATCCCTAGCCGATTTGGTTAACAAAAAAGTGGTTGATTTCTCTTACGCGTTGCGTGTGGCCCCCAACCACGAGGAACTGAGAAGAAGAGTAGTCGGTGCACCCAAAGCATCAAAAGGGATAAAGGGGTAGCAAAATATGCCCTATTACCGTTACACTACAATTGATAAGGCGGGTAGGAAACATGCCGGTATGGTTGACGCTCGTTCCAAGGACTTGGCCCTATCCCTTTTGAAATCCCAGGGTTTTTACGTAGTCAAGGTTGTAGAGAAAAAGCCTTCGATTTTTGCTTCGTTGGTGGAGCTGCGTGGAGTTCCCACCAAGGAGACGGTAGCTTTTACTAGGCAGTTTTCCACCATGATCTCAGCAGGGCTGCCTATGTCCAATGCTCTGGATGTTTTGGCCAAACAAACGACAAATGATCCCATGCGAAAGGTTTTGTTTAACATATTGCAGGATATTGAGGGTGGATCGTCTTTGTCGGAGGCGCTCGGTAAATACCCCGATGTATTTTCCGTTACTTACCAGTCACTGGTCAGGGCGGGAGAATATTCCGGGAAGTTGGATATCTTGTTACAAAAACTGGCCGAAAATTTGGAAGATCGAGCAGAGCTAAAAGCAAAGTTTATTTCCGCACTAATTTATCCGGCCATCGTGGTGCTGGCCATGGTTGGGGTATTTTTTGTGCTGATGCTTTATGTGGTTCCTAAACTGGCGACCATGTATGAGAGCTTGAATGTAGATCTTCCCTTTTTAACTATTATTATGATTGGTATCTCTAATTTTATGGTGCGCTATATGTACGTTCTTGTTTTGGGCGCAGTGGGGATGTTTTTCGGATTGAGATATTTTTTTGGAACCACGCGCGGTAAGGAACTGTTGTCTGAACTAAGTTTTAGAGCCCCTGTCCTAGGGAAACTTAACAGTAGAAAAGAGCTGACCGAATTTACCAGAACTTTCTCTTTGCTTATTGGTTCGGCTGTCCCTATTGTGGAAAGTTTGAATATTGCCGCTCAAGCGATTACTAATAAAGGTTACCAGGAGGCGGCGCTAAGCGCCGCCCGATACGTAGAAAAGGGAAACACCCTATCGGAGTATTTCAAAAAGAATCCTGCCTTCCCCAAGATTTTCGGCCAAATGGTATCCGTGGGCGAAGAAACAGGAAAGATGGACGAGGTTTTAGAGAAATTGGCGGATTACTTTGACGGGGAGGTGGACTCTTTAATTAAAGGATTTTCGGCGGCTGTTGAACCTCTCATCTTGATTCTGCTCGGTAGTATGGTAGGCTTATTAATAATATCTATTATTACGCCAATTTATAAGATAACAAGTGCTATATGATATAAGTATTGTGTTTACAAAGGGGGTGATAGAAAAGTGATAAAAATAAAAGAAAAAGGATTTACCCTGATTGAGCTCTTAATTGTAATCGCCGTTATTGTGGTGTTGGCCGGAGTTTTGATCTTTGCTATTAACCCAGCTTCTGTGTTAGCGAAAGCTAGGGATGCCAAGAGACTATCTGATATGGAGAGTATGGTGCAGGCCATGAACTTGGCTTTAGCCGAAGGTGAGCTTGCGCTGACGATCACTACCGGGAACAGTGGAGAAGGAACGCAATTTGTGGATGGTACCGGGTATATGGGTTACGATGTCGTTACAGGCAAAACAGGACTTGGGAAATACATACCTACTTTGCCTCTGGATCCAACCAATGCTATTGTGGCTACTGTTAATTACGTTTATAGTTTTGGTTCTACCACGACGAACTTCGAGATTAACGCTGTTATGGAGCATGTCGACAACGCGGCGAAAATGAGCACTGATGGTGGAAATGAAAGCGGCGTGTTTGAGGTTGGTACTTCTCTTACGGTAATGCCCTAAGGAGCCAGGAATTTGGGGGGTAGCCTGCTGTCTGCGGTTGCCCCTCATTGGGTTCTCGCGTAGAATTCTGTTGTATGTTGATTGCGCTTCTAACTATTTTTGTAGTTGGTCTTTTTTTTGGGTCCTTTCTGAACTTGGTGGTTGATCGTTTACAGGTCGGGAAAGGTATTTTTAGTGGGCGTTCACACTGTGACAGTTGTAAAAAAGCATTGGGGGCGTCGGACCTTATTCCCCTACTCTCTTTTGCCCTGGTTCGAGGACAGTGTCGATACTGTCATACCAAACTTTCATACTATTACCCCATTTCCGAACTCATAACCGGCGCCGGATTTGTGGCTATGGCCGTGTATTCGGGGTTTGGGGGTTGGCTGCAAAGTTATCTCAGCTTTTCAGGCGCAGGGGATGCCGGCGCTGGCGTCCAAAACCTTTCCTTGGGGGTGTGGTTTCTATATCTACTGGTCATCTTGTCTTTTTACATCATCATGTTTCTGAGTGACCTTAAATATCGGATATTACCCAACGCGGTGGTGTTTCCGGCCATACTTGTCGTGGCTTTGATGTTGCTTAGCAATTTGGTTTACAGCCTCTGGAGTTCATACAGCACCTTAGCCGCCGATACCTTTGGAAAGTACCTAATTCAGGCGGGGTTTTGGCAAAATCAGTTAGTTACATCACTTTCCCAGGTGAGTTACACGCTCATTAGCGCCTTTGTCATATACGCCTTCTTTTGGGGTTTGGTTTACTTTACTAAGGGTCGGGGAATGGGTGGCGGAGACGTTAAGCTGGCCTTTTTGATCGGACTTTTCAATGGATTTCCCTATAATATTCTAGCTATCTTTCTGGGGTTTTTGTTTGGGGCGACTTTTAGTGTGGTTTTAATTGCTTTAGGGAAAAAGGGTATGAAATCCACTATCGCCTTTGGTCCGTTTTTGATTTTGGGAAGTTTAGCGGCACTTTTCTTTGGAAAACTTATCCTGCGAGTCTATCTGGGAGTTTTTTAGTCGCTTTTTAGCCCTGTTGCTGTTTTCACCGTTATTTTCTACTCCATTGAGCCGGTTGCGCTTGAAAAGACGCTGTGATCGAAGATGTGCGGCAGATATGAGTGGGATCTGCGTACGGTAACCGTTTTGACTGCTTTAACTTCGGCGTGTTCTTTAAGCATGCCGATTGAAGTAATCTTAAACCCTTGACTGGGTAGCATGTTGTCATTAGCAGTAGCCTTGCGGATGACTTTTACCAGAGAAGCGTCCCCGTAAGATACGACTCTGAGGCCCTTAGGGTCGAAGTCATAACTGTCAAAGTCTTTGCAATAGTAAGGAGGATTGTTGGTCTCGACACCCGAGTTAAGATAAAAGTTGCTATCGTCATTCTCAGTTCCGGCCAATCCTCCGCGTTCAAATTCATACTCGTTTGTGCCCTCGTTAAATCCCCAAAGGAAGTAGTATAGTTCCGATTCTTCATCTGCGGTTACGGCATCCCAACACAGCGTTATTCCGTCTGTACCACCTCCTTGGTCATAACCCTCAAGGTATATATCCAATGTTTGATTTTGCTTAGCCGGAAGCGGGTCACTATCGGGATCATTGATGTCCCAAGCTTCCACCTTGACGTTGGCCCCAACTGTA
>CAZEWQ010000041.1:0-5099 GCA_964516255.1 uncultured Candidatus Saccharibacteria bacterium | reverse complement strand
AAAATTTTCCGGAGAAGGCATGCCCGGACCCACAAATACACCTCCGGGCGATTTGTACATAATCTTCAGAGTCGCCCTCCCCAAGCAGTTTGAATGGGTTCCGGGCGGGCATCTGGCCACAGCCATAGAAATCGACTTTACCCAAGCAGTATTAGGCGATGAGATCGAGGTTCCCGTCGTTGATACCGCCAGCAAGGCCAACAAAACCGGCAAAAACGCCGTAGGAACAGCTAAACTCAAAATTCCGGCGGGAACCCAGCACGGTACCCAATTTAGACTACGCGGTAAGGGAATGCCCACCGTCAACGGCCGCGGTTACGGAGATGTTTACGCTCAAGTCTTCATCAATATCCCTAAACGCCTCAACAAAAAGCAAAAAAAACTGCTAGAAGAATACCAAAACTTGACCTAACCCCTGTCATTTGATATCTTTTGCCTGTACGGAAGCGCAGAAAACAATTTACTGAGTATCTGGATTTGGTGGGATCTTCCCACCTTTTTTGATAGAATTGACAAGGACGCGGCCGTCGCAAGTTGCCCAAGCTTTAAATTATGGCTATAACAGAATTCAGTGCAGCATTAAACCAAGTTGCCACAGAACGGGGAATTCCCGCGGAGAGCGTGTTGGAATCAATTAAAACCGCTCTCATCTCCGCTTACAAAAAGGACTTTGAGCAGCCTGACGCCAAAGATATCAAAACCGCTACCAAACCCTCTGTAGATAAAGATGATAAAACCGAGGAAGAACCCGAAGATAATTTTGAAGTAGATCTAAATCCCGACACCGGAGAAGCCAAAATTTTAAAAGAGGGTAAAGACGTCACTCCCGCAGGATTCGGCCGAATTGCCGCTCAAACCGCCAAACAGGTAATTCTCCAAAAAATCCGCGAAACCGAAAAAGGCGTTATTCTAAAGGAATTCGAGGAAAAAATAGGAACAGTGGTCAGCGGCACCATTTTTAGAGTAGAAAACAACGTTGCTACTCTCGATTTGGGAAAGGCGCACGGCATCCTTCCCCCCAACGAACAAGTACCGGCGGAACAACACAAACTCAACCAGAGAGTGAAAGTTTTAGTCAAGGAAATTAGAGAAACCCCCAAAGGAACAGAGATAATCGTCTCCCGCGCAGATCCGCAATTTGTAGAAAGACTTTTTGAACAGGAAGTGCCGGAAATCGCCTCAGGAACCGTGATCATCGAGGCCATCGCCCGTGAAGCAGGAAACCGCACCAAAATGGCAGTGAGCTCCAAAGACGAAAGGGTCGATCCGGTAGGAAGTTGCGTGGGCCAAAAGGGTGTGAGGGTTCAATCGATCATAAACGAACTTTTTGGAGAAAAAATCGACATCGTTCCCTATTCGCCCAACCTCGACAAATTCATTGCCGCCAGCCTCTCCCCGGCCAAAGTGGTCGAAGTTGAGCTTAATCAAGAAGAACAAAGTGCTACCGTCTCCGTTCCGGAAGATCAGCAATCATTAGCCATCGGAAAAGAGGGCCAAAACGCGCGACTAGCCAACAAACTCACCAAGTGGAAGATAGATATTAAAGGCGTGGGTAACGTCTTCAGCGACAGTGGAGAAAAAGGCGCCGGAAAAAACAGCACCGCCGTCAAGGGAATCTGGGATGAGGAGATAAGCAAGAAAAAGTCTAAGAAGAAGAAAAAGAAAACCAAGAAGGAAGATGAGCCTGAGGAGAAAAAGGAAGAGGAAAAAGACGAGCCCAAAAAATCGGAAGAAAAGCCCAAAAAGACTAAGAAAACTAAGAAGGATGAACCTAAGCAAGTTGCAAAATAACCTAAATTGCAAAGTGTCAAAAAAAGTTGGACAGCTAAAAAATATTAGGCCATGGCAAAAAATACAAAATCTAAAGACATTAAAAGACCTCCAATCATTACGGTTATGGGACACGTGGACCATGGCAAAACCAGTATCCTTGACGCTGTAAGCAAAACTAATGTTCAAGCCGGTGAATATGGCGGAATAACTCAACACATCGGCGCTTACCAAATCACTCATAAATCTCAAAAAATAACCTTCATTGACACCCCGGGGCATGCAGCTTTTTCTCAAATGAGAGCGCGGGGGGGCCGAGCCGCTGATATTGTCGTTTTGGTAGTGGCCGCCGGCGACGGAGTTAAACCTCAAACCAAAGAAGCCATAAAACATGCCAAGGCGGCAGACGTTCCCATTATTGTCGCCATCAACAAAATGGATGTCTCAGGTGCCGACCCGCAAAAGGTAAAGCAAGAGCTGGCCCAAGAAAACGTTTTGACCGAAGATTGGGGCGGAGACGTGGTGGCCGTAGAAGTTTCAGCCAAAACAGGTGCGGGTTTAGACAACTTGCTGGAAGCCATCTCAGCCGTGGCAGAATTACTAGACTTACAAGCTGATCCTGACGGAGAGCTCGAGGCTCTAATTATCGAGTCAAAACTAGATGACAAACGCGGGGGCATAATTTCTGCCATTGTCAAAAACGGAATCCTGAAAGTTGGAGGTAAAATAACCGCCAGCGGAATAGAAGCGAAAGTTCGCTCTATGATGGACGACAAAGGAAGAATGTTAAAAGAAGCCACCCCCTCCACCCCCGTGGAAATCCTGGGCTTCAAAAAACCCCCTCACATCGGAGACTTAATCTTAGAAGAAGGGAGCGAACTATCCGTTTTGGCTGAGGACACCAACAAAGTGGAAATTATCGGCCCCAACACCAAAAAAACTGTTCCCATCATTATCAAAGCCGACACTCAAGGCACCCTGGAAGCCATAAAGGCAAGTTTATCCGAATTGGTCACCGCCTCCGTAGGGGCGACTTTTAGTCTTAAATTCCTACTGACCACTACAGGAAACGTTAATGACAGCGACGTATTACTGGCCAGCGCTTCCAACGCGCTTATCGTGGGCTTCGGGGTTAAATTTCCTTCAACTATTGAGGACCTCGCCGAAAGCCTCGGCGTAAAAGTAAAAGTTTACAACACCATTTATGAGCTTATCGATGATATAAAAGACACTTTAGAAGGAACCGCCGCTACCGAAGAGGCGAAAATAAAGGGTCGAGCCAAAATTATAAAAACCTTTAAACTGAAATCGGGAGACGTAATTGCCGGATGCCAAGTTTTAGCCGGCGCCGTTAAAGACACCAGCCGACTAGCCATTTACGACAAAGATCCCGCTGATTTAACCGAGAAAGAAAAAGAAGAACCGCTATACATCGGCAAAATCAAAAAACTTAAAAAAGGTAAGGACGACACTAAATTAGTAGGAAAAGACAACGAATGCGGCTTACTGCTCAAACCAAAGTTCGAAGACATCAAAGCAGATTTGTGGATCGAAGTACTATAGACACGATATACTGTAATGTGCCCCCTTTAAATTCTTCTAAAAACTCTAAGGATACTAAGTTTGTTTTTATCTCCGGCGGAGTAATTTCCGGTTTGGGAAAAGGCATAAGCACCGCGTCGATCGCCCTACTCCTTAAGGAACTGGGTTATAAAGTAACTGTCCTCAAAGTTGATATGTATCTAAACCTCGACGCTGGCACCATTAATCCCATGGAGCATGGAGAAGTTTTTGTCACTGCCGACGGAATGGAAACTGACCAAGACCTGGGCAACTACGAAAGATTTTTGAACCAAGATTTCCTACGACGCAATTACATGACCATGGGTCAAATCTACTACGATGTGATCACCCGCGAGCGCAAATTGGGGTACGGCGGGCAGGATGTAGAGGGTCACATTCACGTTCCTGAGGAAATAATTAGAAGAATCAAAGATACTGCCAAAAAGGACGACGCCGACATTATGTTTATAGAAGTGGGTGGAACAGTGGGTGAATACCAAAACATGATGTTTTTTGAGGCTATTCGTAGGTTTAAGCAACAGAGTAGGGAAAAAGGGAAAGACAGCGTTTTTTTAATGCATTTGGTTTATTTACCCAAACCCAAGTTTTTAGGGGAGGTAAAAAGCAAACCGGCGCAATCAGCCATTTACGAACTTTATCGAATTGGTTTAAGGCCAAATTTTGTGATCTGCCGCAGTGAAAACTACATTGATGAACAAAAGAAAGACACTTTAGCTTTTAACACCGGGGTCGATAGGAATGGGATTATCGCTGCGCCTGACGTAGAAACGATTTACGAAATGCCGCTGGTTTTTAAAAAGCAGGGGGTGGGCAAAAAGTTGTTGAAAGAAATGGGACTAAAGCCTAAACAAAAAGCATCGCGGGACTGGGCTAATTTGGTCAAAACCATAGAAAATGTGCGTGGGAACGGAAAGAAAAAGGTGAAAATCGCCATCGTGGGGAAATATTTTAACTTTGGCGACTCGGTGTTGAAAGATGCCTATATTTGCGTACTTGAAGCCATCAAACACGCCTCTTGGCAAAACAAGGTAACTCCGGAAATTCAGTGGTTTGACGTGGAGCGCTTTGAAAACGAAAAGGAGCGCCCCGTAATCAAGACCGAGCTGGCCAAACTCGACGGCATTATCGTCCCCCAAGGTTGGGGGAGCCGTGGCGTCGAAGGAAAGATTAGAGCCGTACAGTTTGCCCGTGAGAAAAAGATTCCGTATGTAGGGTTGTGCTTTGGTATGCAAATGGCCGTAATCGAGTTTGCTCGAAACGTCTTGGGGCTAGCGGGCGCAAATTCCGAAGAGGTAAATTCCAAGACGAGACATCCCGTTGTACACATGATGTCCAACCAAAAAGAATATCTGGCCAAAAAGCAGTATGGGGGAACCATTCGTTTGGGTGCGTGGCCTTGTAAATTAAAAGAAGGCTCCCTACTTAAGAAGGCTTATCAAGAATTCGGCCCCAATTTAATGAAAAACGGAATCGTGCAAGAGCGCCACCGCCATCGATACGAGGTAAACAACGACTACAAAAAACAATTGGAAAGACAGGGCATGATTATTAGCGGAACTTCCCCCGACGGAATGTTATGTGAAGCCGTGGAGCTGGATCAAAAACAGCATCCCTTTTTTGTGGCCACCCAATATCACCCGGAATATCAATCGCGGCCGCTACAACCTCATCCGGTGTTTTGCGCGCTAATTAAGGCTGCCCTGAAACCTAAAAAGAAAAGTTAGTTGACACGCTGTCGCGAAGTG
>CAZEWQ010000040.1:0-5272 GCA_964516255.1 uncultured Candidatus Saccharibacteria bacterium | reverse complement strand
CGACACTATGCCTACATGGGCGGGATCCAATTGGTATTTTTTGCGCTATATTGATCCCAAAAACGAGACTGAATTTGCCGACCAGGAAAAACTAAAATATTGGCTTCCTGTCGACAAATATTATGGCGACGCGGGGCACACCACCATGCATTTGTTATATTCCCGCTTTTGGCATCGATTTTTATATGACGAGGGGGATGTGCCAACTCCTGAACCCTACGCTTGGCGTCTAAACGGCGGATTACTTTTAGGCCCTGATGGGCGAAAAATGTCTAAATCGTTTGGCAATATAATCGATCCTATAGAAGTGGCAGAAAATTATGGTGCCGACGCTACTCGCCTGTTTCTGTGCTTTTTAGGGCCGTACACCGATACTTATCCTTGGAACGACAGCGGTATTAAATCGTGCTGGCGCTTAATGAAAAATGTCTATGATCTTAAAGATAAGGTGAGCAAATTGGATGGGGCTCGAAAAGATTCCGAAGAGGTGCGGGCGCTAAATAAAAAATATCACGTGATGGTGCGCAAAGTGACTGAGATGTGTGAGGCACTAAAAATGAACACTGCCGTTTCGGAGTTTATGATTTTTGTCAACGCAGCCAAAAAAGTTTCTGTGATTGACGCCGAAATTTGGAACGGATTTGTACGCCTACTTGCTCCCTTTGCTCCCTTTATGGCCGAGGAACTTTGGCAGGAAATAAACGGACGATCGGCAGACGAATGGACCAAAGAAAACAGTGTGCACTTAACTGACTGGCCCACCTATGACGAAGAGTTGGCTAAAGAAGTCCTAACCAAAATTCCGGTGCAAGTTAACGGTAAGCTGCGAGATCACGTCGAACTTAGTGCGGAAGATACCGATACTTCTGTAAGGGGCAAAGTGCTAGAGTTGGAAAAGGTTAAGAGACATATCGAAGGGAGAGAGGTCGTAAATGTGGTGTACGTGCCCGAAAGAGTTGTGAATGTAGTAATAACCTAACCCGAGCGCTGTCCCAGCTTACTATTTCAGCTCAAAAGTTACGTTTACCGACTTTTCTACTTTGGTAGTCCCCGATTCCATGGGAACGCCCGCGCCGCCTGCGCCACCCATTCCGCCGTAAAGTACTGGATCTTTGCTGTCAGCTTTGGTACCCTCGATCACTTTAACAACTTTCCCCAACCCACGTCCACTGGATTTGGCTAAAATAGTCGCTTTCTCATAAGCGTCAGTGAAGGCTTCGGACAAAAGATCGGAATCTTGATCCTGACTGTCGTCCAACTGAAATTCGGGGCCGTTGACGTTGGTTACATCAAGTGTTGCCAACATGGTGGTTAATTCCGAAGCTTTGTCTTTGTCGCGCAACTTAATTTCAATCATTACGCTGGCTATCCAGTTGGTTAAATCGGATCTTTGGTAAATAGGATTCCATTCACTTTTTTGATAAATGTTGAAGTTTTCGGTTTTTAGGTCGGCGGCGGCGATTCCAAAATCCTTTATTTTGACCACAATTTCGTCGGAATTTTTGTTTAAGTCCTCGACCGCGATATTTTTATCGTAATTTTCTTCGGAAATGTTGATGGTGAATACGGCGATTTCGTTGCTCTTCTCGCTTTTGGCAGTGCCGGTGACAGTTACGGTGTTTTTGGATCCGGTTCCTAAACCGACGAGTTTGTTTCCGCTAAGTAGGTAACCTACTCCCATGAGTCCCCCGGCGACGGCAATAATTAAAACAGCGGCAAGTACTTTTGAAATTAGCGAGGATGCGGGCTTGGTGGACTTATTGTTATTGTTGGGTCCGCTTTTGGCCCCGTTTCTTGCTCCGTTTGGCATGGCGCCTGCATACTACTAGATTTAGGCTGATAAAGCAACGTGGTGATAATTATTTTCTAGAATTCCCGCGTTGGTAACACGGACAAAGTCGGCTCTCCTTTGTAATTCGGATATGTTCTTGGCGCCAACGTAGCTAATTCCTGATCGCACCCCTGCCAGCAGAGCGGTTACCACATCTTCGACCGGGCCTTTGTAGGGCACCAAACCGGAAACGCCTTCGACATATGTTGTATACCTGATATCTTTCCCGTTGGGATCTTTGGCCACCTGCTTCATTTTTTCTTCCTCGGAGGTGGCGCCGCTGTATCTTTTATACTTTTCTCCGTCTACTTCTAGTATTCCGCCGGGGGTCTCGTTTGTTCCAGCAAATAATTGGCCGCCCATAATAGCGCAAGCCCCGATTGCCAAGGCTTTAACTATATCCCCCGATTTTTCGATACCCGCTTCAGGAATGAAAGTTTTTTTATATTTCTTGGCCGCGCGGGAAATTCTCAAAAGGGATTCAAACCCGGGCAGACCACATCCGGTATTAACACGGGTTATGCATATTGAGCCCGCACCGATTCCGGATGAAACGCAGTCCGCTCCGGCTTTGTACATATCTTCGGCGCATTCGTAAGTGGCGGCAATGCCTGCAAGTAGGCATATTTTGCTGCCGAAATGTTGTTTTAAGGTTCTTATGGCGTCGATGCTTTTTTTCATGTGTCCGTGGGCGACGTCGGTGTTTAAAATGGTAGCTCCGGCGGCGACTAATTTTTCTGCTCTTTCTAGAAGTCCATGATTGCATCCCACTGCCGCGGCGGTTACAACGCCGGATTTTTTTACCGCCGCCACTTTATCGGCTTGGATGTCAGGTGGGTCGAAGCGGGGTAAAATGGCTAGCCCTCCAAGTTTGCCCATTTTTGTGGCCATTTCTACTCCAGTAACGGTGTCCATTTTGGTGGCGATTAGGGGAATTTTTAGCTGGATTTGGGGGGTGATATTTGTGGTTAAGTCAATATGGGATCGGGATTCAACTTCAGAGTACTTGGGGACAAGTAAAACGTCATCGTACGATAAGGCTACAGGTAGTGCTGAAAATTCACGCACTAGCTCAGGCTACCCGTGAAAGTTGTGACTGTCAAGCGGTTGATTATGGTCGTTGTGGATGTTGATTGTTCCAGTTTTTTATCACTCGCCAATTATTATTGACCTTCCGACACGGGCGTGTTCGGGGGTGCAGGTTCTTCAGGTTCCCCCGCAGGTTCCTCCACAGGCTCTTCAGGTTTCTCCCCCACGTTGTCCTTTGCAGTTCCAAACTCCCCTTTTACAGGTTCCGAGTAAGTGCCCGTTCTAAGTACTCCTAACTTTCTTAAAACATCTAAAACTCCCATAATTCCTCCTTGCTAAAAAATATATAACTCTATATATGGTAAACCAATTTTTAAAGGATTGCACGTCTTGGAAAAATCGAATTGGTGCATCTAGAAACCCCAAATTATTCAGGAAAGTGCCTTGCGAGCTATCCAAAATTCCGATAAACCCAGCCAACGGCACCCATGGTTACTTTAAACTTGTAATCTTTACGATCACTGGCCAACATATCAGATAGCTCGACCACGTGATATGTATAATCAGTCAAAAAATGCTTTAGATAGAGTGGAAAACATACGTTGGGGTCGCGTAGTGCAGGAAGTTAGAACTAGGGTAGCTGGTATGTATTTCGAATAGTCCTAGTCATATTTAGGAAAATCCTCTAAAAAAACCTAGCATTACACTAGGTTTTTTCATCAAGCAATTGAAGCTTTAAGCTACAGGTGCTACATTTTCTGCTCTAGGACCCTTGTCACTATCGACAACGTCAAAGCTGACAGCTGCGCCAACTTCAAGCTCGTCAAAAGTCACACCACTCAAGTCATTAGAGTGGAAGAAAAGTTCTTTTTCTTCACCCTCACGTGAAATGAATCCAAATCCTTTATCAGTTTTTGTTTTTATTGTTCCGTTCATAATATTTGGAGATTTAAAAATTAAATCTAATTACACCCCCCTTCACCCTGCTATTATACTATATAAGATCAAAACCAGCTAATCTTCAAATACACAGTGTGATGAAGAAATAGCCTCCTCTGGGAAATAGTTCTACAAGCCATTGGCAGTATTCTCAACTTATATCATTTGTTAGCGCCAATAATCAATTTAGAGATGGCTGTAAGAATTGTTATTAAAGGATCTGGTACCGGCGTCGAAAAAGAGGGAAGAGGAGAGAAACGAGCTTTGGGCGCAGCACTCGAAGGAATGTATGAGGTTAATGAGGGAACTCAATCAGGATTTCTTTGAGGGCAATGGGATTGTTGATGTTGCCCCTTCATATGGTGATCACGGACCACGGGTCTTCATACGACCTCCAGAAGATCTTGGTCGCAGATACCGCATTTGGCTCGCTCTGAGCCCCACTACCATAGGGTATAACCTTGAAGTATTTGGGAGAAACGGTGCACCAGCCTGGGGCGAAGGTTGCATCAGGCAGACTGTAGGCCGTCCAGGAGATCTTGGAGACGTAATGGTTGCTATGATCACAGCACTACTGACTGATGACTGAAGAATCCATGACCAACCCCGCATTCCCACACGCGGGGTTTATTTTTTGGCTGGGGTCGCGTAGTAGAGGAAGTTGGAACTGAAATATTGATAAGAGTTTAGATTTTCAAATTAAAATCCAATATCATTGGCTGATGGTCTGATATTTCAACTTCAGGCATCAAGAATTTATTGACATCAATCTCTGGGCTCACTAAAACGTAGTCCGAGTAATACTGTTTACTCTCTGGATACTTATCCCAAACGAATCTGTTTCTAGTGTTCTTGATGCCAAAATCCTTAATAAGATTTCTATATCCCTGTTTTTCGAACATAGAGATACTTTCAGTGTCTAATTCTAGATTGAAATCCCCTCCAATTATCTTTGGACCATTTATGTTTTCATAAAATGCAAGCATGCTCTGCGATTGTTCGAGTCTTTTCGCTGTATCTGTTTTTTTACCTGGTTTGGAAATTCCATGGAAATTACACAAATACACGGGCTTTCCGTCAACTTCTAGCTCAGTATGTAATCCTAAACCAACATTCGGTAGGTCTTTTAATAAGGTTGAGCTTGACACTAAAGTTAGGGTGTTTTTTATGTATGTAGCTTGAGTAAAGTCCTCACCTTCCTTAACATACTTGTAATCCTTTACTAATTGGAATTCTTCCAAACTAGGCAGACACAAATCTCTCATCTCATCGTACGCCTCCTGAAAACAAAAAACATCTGTATCTAGAGCATGTATGGTTATGAAGTCCTTTATCTGACTACGAACTTTGCCGTTCCACGCGTTTAGGAAAATTATTTTCATATAAAAATTATACAGAGGATGTCCATAGTTATCACCATCTTATCGGAGGTCTTCGGAAACACTGTTACTAATGGAAAAACACTTGGGGTGG
>CAZEWQ010000039.1:0-5340 GCA_964516255.1 uncultured Candidatus Saccharibacteria bacterium | reverse complement strand
TCTCAGTGGAAATTCTAGAGCTTCTTATGGCTTGGGCTAGAAGGGTTTGAATAGTCTGCCTCTCTTCCTCAGTCAAGTCTGGTTGAGCAGATAGCGTGTTAGCCAGCAGTAAGCTTATTTGGGCGTAAGTATTGTGATAAGTGTCCTTCTTGGGATAGTTATTTATAGCTTTGGTTTGAAGATCATAGGCCCGTGCTCCATCTCCTGCCTGTAAAGCATTCACGGATTGGCGCATATAATACTCCGAAAGGTAGATCTTGTGGGTTAGGAAGGTTGCCATTAACGCCATGGCAATAAAAGGAGCTGCAAAAACGATGTGTCGGTACTCTTCCTCCACTTTAACCACATTCCCCAAGGAAGTCATGGGCGAAGTAGGAGCAGTTGAGGATCCTTGAATCCCCAAGGCCTCTTTTTTCTTTTGGTTAACTTGAGCAACTTTTAGACCCAAGACCAGAAATAATATGAAGGTGATCAGAACTGTAGCATAATGAAAAACGAAGCTCGCCAGAGTGACAACAATTAAGATATTCAGTGTGACCGTCAACCCGTCTTCATTCGCGCCTTTAGGGAGTCGCGCTAGGGAGAATGCTTTAGCAGCAAAAAATATGGCAGCTAAGAGACCGATTACGCCCAAGGTACCCATGACGTTGAAGAGTTCATTTACAGGCTTGTCGAAGCGCAGTCCCCAAGCGTTGGTGTCGTTTAGAGATATAGGGCGGTACCTGGTGAAGTTCAGATGAAAAGTTGAGGGGCCTGTTCCCGTGATGGGAAAGTCGCGCAGGGCTGAGGTGGCCACAATCCATGATTCTTTGAGGGGCAAAGTTGCTTCCATGGGGAAATTTTCGTTGGCAAAATAAGCCCTAACGAAAGGTAACAAGGTCAGCGTACCGACTATGACAAGCGTGGCGACAATTGATATGAGCGCGGTTTTATTGGCTCTTACCCTGGCCAAGTTGGTGAGTAAAAAGAAGGCTACTATGCCGACAAAAAGTATCATCCAGCCCGAGAAAGTGTTTAGCAGGATTAGTGCAGAGAAGTTGACCATAACGGCGATACCCAACAGAATCTTTTTGAATTTGGCTCTTGTGGGGAGGATCTCTTCGTCTGGGATCAGGTTGACTAGAACTGATAGGGCCAAAACTATGGCCAGAGCTGCCAATAGGGCAGTGGTGGTCGTGACCCCGGTGGTGGAAAAGTTAGGTTGGAAAAAAGATACTCCGACGGGGTACAGTTCAAAATAACTCACCACCGAAATCAAAGAAACCAAAGTTATAGAGATCAGTAGGGTATGTACCACTTTGGTTGCGATATTCTTGGTAGAAAGGTTGGATGCTGTTAAATAGTAAAAAGCAACTAAGATGAAAAAGCCAAAGAGGCTGGGAAACCATCTGCCGGAGGCTCCAAAGATGCTGGAAGCCTTGTCCACGGAGAACACTGTAGAGCCGACCATTAAAAACGCCAATACCAGTAGGGGGAGGTCGAGCGCCGATTTAGCAAAAGACACCTTTTGACCCAGTAAAGCGTTGGCCGTCCACAGCAGTATGCCGATTACCGTCAACATGGTGATGAGTACCAACTTATTGAACTCAAAAAATTCCACGGTGATGGGCAGGAAGAATAGCGGTACCGCAAAAGTTAGCGCTACAACTACAACCTCAATTGATTTTCTTAACGTTTGCGAAATAGCCTGCTTGTCAGAAAAATCCATATAAAGCAGTTTAGATTCAATAATGTCTAGTGTCAATAGACATAACTGTATTGTGTGTGGTTGTCGTATATGGTTTGGTGATTTTATGTCACAGGGGGAAGTTGAGATTTCTGATGATAGGTATCCTGACTCGTTGAAAGCAGTGGTTTCTCCGCCCAAAGTGTTGTATTACCAAGGAGAGTGGGACCCGCGTTTGTTTGGTACCACCTTGGCGGTGGTGGGGAGCCGCCAAATGAGTGTTTATGGTAAACGTTGTGTAGACCTTTTAGTGGGGGAGGTGGCGCAGTATGGGGTGACCATTATTTCGGGTTTTATGTATGGTGTGGACGCTGCCGCTCACCGGCGATGCCTTGAAGTAGGGGGAAGAACTATCGCCGTCCTACCCTGCGGATTAGAATATTCCTACACGGGAGATGAGCGTTCCTTATATCAAGAGATTTTGGAAAAAGGTGGACTTGTCGTTTCCGAATATAAGGAAGCCATTTCGCCGCAAAGGTGGGTATACCCCAAGCGCAACAGAATAGTGGCCGGTTTGGGTGTCGCCACCTTAGTAATAGAGGCAGGGTTTAACAGCGGTTCTATTATAACGGCAAATATTACGTCTGCTTTAGAAAAAAAGGTAATGGCGGTGCCGGGCAGTATTTTTTCTCCGGTCTCCCGGGGCACACTGGAATTGATCAAGGGAGGTGCTCAAGCTGTTGTTTCCGGCTTTGATATTAGTAAGGTTTTGGAGGTCTCTGAATCTTCTTGGGGTAGGTCATTTAATCCCAACGGCTATGCTAGTGATACTGACGCCGCGCACGTTGTAGGAGAGTCTCCGCCTTCCAACGAGAAAAGGATACTAGATGTACTCAAACCGTCATCTCTCAGCGCGGATGAGATAAGAGAAAATGTCGAAATACAATCCTCCGAGCTGAACAAACTCCTTATTTGGATGGTTTTGAAGGGGCAAATTGTAGAGTCCGAGGGGAGGTACCATGTTAAATAAAACCTATTCCATCGCCTATTTAGGAATGGAGGTCACCAAGGTGGATGTGGAGGTGAATGTGAGTAGTAGGGGAATGCCTTATTTTGATATTGTGGGCCTTGCTGATAAGTCAATTTCCGAAAGTAAGTACCGCATTAAGGCGGCGTTTCAAAATAGCAATTTAGATTTTCCTCAAAAGCGCATTACGGTTAATTTGGCCCCCGCAGATGTTCCTAAGCAGGGCTCAATGTATGATTTGCCTATTGCCGTGGGAATACTTTGTTCCCGCGTAGATGTAAAGCAGCAGGATATCTCAGATATTCTAAGCGAAACCCTGTTTTTAGGGGAGTTATCCTTGGATGGGGGATTGCGGCATACTCACGGAGCCTTCTTATTGTCTCTTTTTGCCAAAGAAAAGGGGTTTGAGAACGTCTTTGTGCCTGTTCAATGCGGGTTGGAAGCAAGTTCCGTTGGTGGCGTCAATGTTTATGCCGTTAAGGATTTGGGTCAGGTTTTTGACTTCTTAGCGGGCACCGAGCTGTTGTCTCTATTCGAAACGGGAGGGCGAGACAAGAGGGTCAAGGCAAAAAACAGAAGTGTCGGAGTGGATATGAATCAAGTTTTGGGACATGCCCAAGTCAAGCGGGCCCTGGAAATTTCCGCGGCGGGAGGGCACAACTTGCTGATGATGGGACCTCCGGGGGCCGGTAAAACCATGTTAGCTAAAGCCTATGCCTCCATCTTACCGCCTTTGTCCGATCAGGAGGCCATCGAGGTTACCACGATTTATTCCAGCGCCGGAAAGTTACCGCCCAACGCGGGATTGATTTTAGACCGTGTTTTTCGAGCGCCTCATCACACTGCCACATATGTGGGAATGTTAGGTGGTGGAAACCCTCCAGGTTGTGGGGAAGTTACCTTTGCACATCGGGGAGTGCTGTTTATGGACGAGTTTTCCGAATTTTCCCGTGCTGTCCTGGAAGCCTTGCGCCAGCCTCTGGAGGAAGGGGAGGTAACTATCTCTCGAAATCACTTTTCCGCGTCCTATCCAGCTAAATTCACGTTGTTGGCAGCCTCGAATCCTTGTCCGTGTGGGTACCATGGACACGCAAAAATTTCTTGTAAGTGCACGCCTAAGCAAATCAAGAGATATAGGCAGAAGTTATCAGGGCCCATTTTAGACCGCATCGATTTGCAGGTAAAGGTTTTTTCCCTAGAGGTTTCCGAGATAGCGCCTAATTTCGAGAATTCCGGTGGTGGCCAAACAGCTTCCGGCGGGGAGAGCTCAAAGGAATGCCGTTTGCGTGTAACCGCGGCCAGAAGACTTCAAAACAGCCGATTTAGACACAACGGAACCTTGTTAAACACTGAGATGGGGAATCTTGAGGTGAAGAAATACTGCAATTTGGGCCCAAAGGAGAGCCTGTTTCTAAAGTCTGCCGCCCCCAAGTTAAATCTCTCTGCTAGGGGGTATTTTAAGGTTTTAAAGGTCGCTCGTACCATTGCCGACCTGGCAAAGTGTTCCCGAATTTCAGTTGATCATCTAGCTGAAGCGATGATTTACAGATTTAATGAGGAATAAGGGGAAGAATAAGGGAAGGTAAAAGGACTTGCATTATTGCAAATTCTGTTGTAGATTATGCGCAACATGGTTTCCACAGAAAAAGTATCTAAAGCATTTTCCGACACAAACCGAATAAAAATAATCCGATTTTTAAGTGGCGGAGCTCAAAATGTTTCGAATGTTGCCGACAAATTAAACGTTGAGGAAAATCTAGCCTCTCACCATTTGCGGGTTTTATCGACACTTGGATACTTGAAAAGTAACAAAAAGGGTAGGGAAGTCTTTTATCGGCTTAATGAGACCAAATTTGTCACTCTTATACGTGATTTAAAAAAGAACTCTGCTTTTAAGGAAATGCTCCTTAAAGCCTTAGAAAACTAGAGAAGTAATACACCCCCAACATTAATTCCGTCCGCAGCCTTAGCCGATTTCCTCTGGGTGCCTGTTTCCCTTGGTTGTCCCTAAATCTCCGTGTCTGCGGTGAATATGCGGGAAATAGAAATTTCAACATGTTATCCACACCACCAAAGTGAGCCCCTACGGTTAATATGCGGGAAATATGTTGTGTCTACTCTCACTAGACATTAGATCATTTACCCCACAAATTAATCCTGAATAATACAAGTATGACTCTAGAGGAAATTATTACTTTTGTGGATAAGGCCGGCAAATATAGGGTCTTAGCAATTTGTCTGGTTGTAGTGATAGCAGTAATAGTGGCGGTGGTTTTGCTGAAATCGACTGACTCCAAGAAGAGCGAAATAGTGATAAATTCTTGTGACGAGTCGTCGGAAGGGGATATGACAGATGGTGACAATAGCGACGGCAGTGAACTGACAGTTGACATTTCCGGTGCCGTCAAGAGTCCCGGAGTATATAAATTGGACGCCGGGGCTAGGGTGGTGGGTTTGGTGGAAAAGAGTGGGGGAATAGTGGGAGACGCCAGTGCCGCTTGGGTAGCACAAAACATAAATTTGGCCTCTCCGCTCACAGATTCGCAGAAAATATACATTCCCTTTGAGTGGGATGTCCAAGTTTCGCAGGAGCTTGGTGCGGCAAGCGTTTCGCCGTTTCCTGTGGTGGGGGATCCTGTCACCCCTA